>NZ_JBQCKK010000005.1:0-239943 GCF_051967035.1 Brevibacillus sp. SAFN-007a
CCTGTTGAATTCAGACGTCAGCTGTCGGCCTAACGGCCGGGGTTTTTCTTACTGTCTACAAATTGGGGTCTTGACCAATGACTCCAATGGTTTTTTCAAAAGCTTTTGGAAAAATCACAACCCTCTGGCCTGGAGAGGGATATGATGCGTCAGACTTCTATTTATAGTGTGTGGCAGCACCTTGATTGGCGTCGCGCTGCTACTTTTGCTCGCTTTGTTCTTCCTTGTAGCAATCCATGCAAAGGGCACCATTGTTCTCGAGTTCGAAATCTGTCAAGCGAGCTTGGCAGGATTTGCATTGTTTTTCTGTAAGCACCAAGTTCAAGACTATATCTCCTCTCAATGATGTACGTTAGTCTCGTTATATTATAACCAATCATTGATATTTCGAAAAAGCATGCTCGTGTTAACATTTCGTGAATTCCTTCGCTCCATTCATCCTGCATAGAAGCTTGCGAAAGCCTTTCCGCCCGCCTCCGTCCCTGCCGAGCGGGATTTGTCGTCGTGACCCGAGCCTCGCTACCCTTGCTCGCGCACCCAGTCAATCACAACCTGCAAAAAGCGCTTGGCCGCAGGAGATTGCTTGCTAAACGACGTCGCCGCCACGCCGAGCGAACGGTAATGCTCGCCCACAAGCGGAATCATGCGGATGTTCGGCGGCAGGCGGAACAGGATCATTTCCGGGAGGATGCTGATGCCCAGCCCGTTTTGCACCATGGCGATAATCGCGTGGTCGTCCCCTACCTCGTACTTGACGCGCGGCTGTAGCTGGTACTTGCCAAGCAAGCGCTGAATGTCGTTGTCGCAGCCTTCCTTCGGCATGATGAACGTTTCGTCGGCGAGGCGGCTCACATGCACCCGCTCTTCCTGATAGAGCGGGTGTTCGTCTGTGACGAGTACATACAGCGGGTCTTTTTTCAACGGAATCGCCTCCAGGTCTTCGGTCGTGGGCAGCGAGACAAAGCCCATGTCCACCTCGCCCGCCTGAATCCAGCTCTCGATTGCGTCGTAGTAGCCTTCGAGCAGTTGGATCTCGATGGCGGGGTACTGGTCCTGAAACCGCTTCAGAATCCCCGGCAGCCATTGGGTGGACACACTGGTAAACGTTCCGATCCGCACCGTCCCTACCTCCATGCCATTGATCGCGTGGACCTCCTGCTGCATGCGCTCCTGGACCCGCAGCATCTCCCGCATGTACGGGAGCAGCCGCTCGCCGTTGCTCGTCAGGCTGATCCCGGAGCGCCCGCGCGTCAGGATCGAGAAGCCGAACTCCCGCTCCAGGCTGGCCAGGGCGTGACTGATCGCCGATTGCGTCAAGCCGAGCATTTCCCCGGCTTTGGTCAGACTCCCTGATTCGATGACGGTGACAAACACCTCGTACTTGCTGAGACTCACGCCACCCTTCCTCCTTTTCTTTTCATGACATTTGTTCATGAAAAGCATGAGTAACATTCATTTTTCTTATCCAAACAATACACGTATACTGAGGATGGCGCAATACGATTCCTGGATGGTTAGCCTGCTTCATGCGGGCGAGGAGGCTGGACATGAAAACACAAGCGAAAGCCGATTTGGCAATGATTCTGGTCACCCTTTTTTGGGGATCGTCTTATTTGTTCATGCAAATGGGGCTGAAGGATTTGGAGACCTTCAACCTGATTGCCATTCGCTTCGGCATTGCCTTCGTTCTCGCGGCCGCTCTTTTTCACAGGCGGCTGCGCGGCACCAGTCGCAAAACGCTCGGGCATGCTTTTATTCTCGGCACGATTTTGTTCGGGGTATTTGTCACGGTCACAAACGGCGTCAAATCGACGACCGCTTCCCAGGCCGGATTTCTGGTCAGCCTGACGGTGATCTTCGTCCCGCTTTTATCCATCCTCATGCGCAATCGTCCGGAAAAGCGCGTGTTTGTCGGAGCCGGACTGGCGATGGTCGGGATTGGCCTGTTGACGCTCAACGCCGAGCTGCGCATCAGCCAGGGCGATTTGCTGTGCATCGCCGGAGCGCTCTGCTACGCGACCCACATCACCGTGACGGGCAGATGGGCTTCGTCTTCGGACACGATCCAGCTCGGCATTTACCAGCTCGGCTTTACTGCCTTGCTCGGCCTGGCGTTCTCCTGTTTGTTCGAGTCGCCTGCCCTGCCGCATTCCGCACAAGGCTGGGTCGCTGTGCTCGCTCTCAGCGTCCTGTGCAGCGCGATCGGCTTCGTCGTCCAGACTGTCGCGCAAAAATATACATCACCGACGCATACCGGGCTGATTTTCTCGCTGGAGCCTGTCTTCGCCGCTCTGTTTGCGTTTTGGTTCGCGGGCGAGACGCTGACGGTGCGCGGCTATATCGGCGCGGCAATCGTCCTGTTGAGCGTGCTGATTGCAGAAGTGGATGTGACGAAATGGCTGCGGGGCAAGCGGCAGACGGGCGTATCGGCCTGACGTCTTCTTGCCATCCAAAAAACCGGCTTCGTATGCGAAAGCCGGTTTTCTTCGTGCTTGTAGGGCGCGACCTGTCTTTTCTAGCTGCTGTAGACGACCTTTCCGCCGATGACGGTCATGACGACCTTTGTCGTGAGCAGCTCATCCGGGGCGATGGCAAACAAATCGCGGGAGTAGACTGTCATGTCCGCGTATTTGCCGCGAGCCAGCGTTCCTTTTACGTGCGCTTCGTTGGTGACTTGCGCTCCTCCCAGCGTAAACAGATGGAGCGCTTCCTCCATCGTCAGCTTTTCTTGCGGGAGATAGCCGTCGTGCGTCTCGCCCGGCGCCTTGCGCGTCACTGCGGCATGAATGCCGAGCAGCGGGTCGATCGGCTCGACGGGCGTGTCAGAGCCTGCCGCACAGACAATCCCCTTTTTCATCATCGTTTTCCAAACGTACGAATGCTGGATGCGTTCCTCTCCCACCCGGTCGATGACCCACGGGAAGTCTGCTGCGAGAAAGCGCGGCTGGATGTCAGCGATCCGGTTTGGATGGTTCAGCCGTTCCAGCAAATCCGGGCGCAAAATCTGGGTGTGAATCAGTCGGTCGCGATAGGCTACAGCCGGGAACTGATCGAGACTGTCCAGCACCATTTCCAGCGCCTTGTCGCCAATCGTATGTACGGCAATCGGCATCCCCAGCTCGCGCGCTTGCCGCACCAGCTCGGTCAGTTCCTCCTGCGCGTGCACGGGATAGCCGCTCGTCGTCGGATCATCCGCATACGGAGCCGACAAGTAGGCCGTTCTCCGTCCCAATGCTCCGTCCGCAAAAATTTTCACCGCGCCGATCTGCACATGGCTGTTGCCGTAGCCCGCCCTCATCTCTAAATCGCGCAGCTCGTGCATGTGCGGGTAGTAGACCAGCAGATGGCAGCGAAGCCCCAGCCCCTCGCCATTGACCAGCTCGTCGTACAGCCGATACGTTTGTTCAAGCCCGCCCAGTTCGCGCAAGTCTTCGGTATGCGCGCCGGTCAGGCCGTGCTCCATCGCATAGCGAATCGAGCGGCGCAAGCTTGTTTTCAGCGTCTCGTAGCCCGGCTTGGGGATGTGCTTCGTAATCAGGGTGGACGCCGTCTCTAACAGCATGCCAGTCGGTTTGCCTGTGGCCGAATCGCGCACGATCACGCCTCCTGCCGGAACCTCGATGTCCGGGTGGTAGCCGCACAGTTCCAATGCCCGGGAATTGACCAGATTCGCATGTCCACAAATACGCGGCAAAAATACCGGGCAATGCGGCGCTGCCGCGTCCAGCTCCTCGATCGTCGGGATGCCTCCGTCGACAAACAGGTTCTCATCCCAGCCGAAGCCTTGTATCCATTCGTTTACCGCGGTTTCGTCCGCTCTTTGCCTGATGCGGGACAGCATCTCGTCCTTGGATCGCACTGTCCGCAAATCGAGCTGTAAAAAGGTGAGTCCCAGCCAGCCGAGATGCAGGTGACTGTCGATCAGTCCCGGCGTTGCCGTGCAGCCATGCAAGTCAATCACCTGCGCATCGCTTTGCCCGTATTGCAGCAGCATGTCAGCGCTGCTGCCCAGATCATGAACCAGTCCGTCCCGGACGACAACGGCCTCCACAAACCAATGTCGTGAATCACCCGTGTAGATGCGCCCGTTTTTGAAAATGGTCGTCGCCATATCGGTTCCCCTTTCTCCTTGCGCTCCTGTGCTTGCCCCTCTCCTTATTTGTTTGCCAGTCCGCTTTTTCCTTCCGATTCTGAAAAAACTTTTGGCGGTGGCTTTCCCGTCGAGCCAAACGCGCATGCGCTCGTTTCGCAAACAGAAAAATCTGGTACTTGCTTCGCCGCCTGTTGAAAGCTTGCCAGCTGGGGCACGTTATGTTCATGGCCCACTATCGAAGCGGGGGGATCGTATGCAGCAAAAAACGAAGAACCGTCTTCCTTCCTTATTCCAGCCGCAGAGCCATCGCTCTGCGAAAGCGGCAGGCTCGGCTTCTCCCGAACGGCACAAGCCGGGAGAGCTGGACAGCCAGGCCCGGCTCCTGCTGTTCGTCAACGGATTGTTCATCGCCGCCGGCGCGCTCTCCGGTACGTTCGTGAACGTCTATTTATGGAAGGTAAAAAGCCAGTTTGCGCCCATCGCCTGGTTCACATTCGCTACCCATCTGGCTGGCGCCCTGACCTTTTGGATCGCAGGCGCCTACGTCAAACGGTTCAATAAAATGAACATCCTGCGGGCAGGGATGGCAGGCTCAGCTCTTTTTTACATGCTCGTCCTTTTGGCAGGTCCTTTGGCCGTCTCGTACGCTGTCCCGCTCGGGCTGGTGCAAGGGATGGCAGTCGGCTTTTTTTGGCTTGCCTTCAATGTCGTCTACTTCGAGATTACCGGACCGGACAACCGCGACCGCTTCAACGGCTGGGCGGGCTTCCTGGCTTCCGTCGGCGGCATGCTCGCTCCGTGGCTAGCGGGGTGGCTGATTTCCCGGCTGCCTGGCAGCAGTGGTTACCGACTGATCTTCGCCCTCTCGCTCGCTCTGTTTGTCGTCGGCGGCATCATCAGCTTTTTTCTGAAAAAGCGCCAATCAGAAGGAATGTATGCCTGGGGCTTCTCCTTTCGCTGTCTGCGCGACGAGCCGGAATGGCGCTGGGCTGCCGCGGCTTTGGCAGCGCAAGGGATGCGCGAAGGCGTGTTCGGCTTCCTCATCGGGCTGTTTGTGTACATGGCTACCAAAAGCGAGATGACGCTCGGCAATTTCTGGCTGATTACATCGGCAGTCGGGCTGTTCAGCTACTATGCGGCGGCCAAATGGTACGCTCCGCGCTACCGCAAATGGGGCATGCTCGCGGGAGCAGTCGTGATGTGCGGCATCTTGCTCCTGTTTTTCTGGCAGGTGAGCTATGCGACGCTGCTTGCTTTCGGGATTGCCGTCGCCATCGCCTACCCGCTGTTTTCGATGCCAATGATCTCGGTCGTCTTTGACTTGATCGGCAGCAACGAACAAAGCGTACGAAACCGGGTCGAGTACGTCGTCCTTCGCGAGTTTGCGCTCGATGTCGGCAGGCTGCTGGGAATAGCGCTGTTTCTGGTGGTCACCTCGATCAGTGTCTCGACTCGCACGCTGAACTGGCTGGTGTTCGCCATCGGCACAGGGCCGCTGATCGCCTGGCTGTGCATGACCAGACTGTTTGCTTCCGCAAGCGTTCCGCAAAGCCGTCCGTAGCCGACCGCCCGTTCTCGCCAAACAGCACGGGGCACCAGCTGTTCATGCAAGGGAAGACGGAAAAACGGGCGAAGAGCCAAGGGTCGCTTGGCCGCTTGATTCCATGCACAAAAAAACCTTTCCCGCCCGCAAAACGCATCCGGCAGAAAAGGTTTCGTCCATTCGCTTTTCGATTACGCAGTCGTCGCTTTTTCTCTTGGCTTGGTCACGATGTGGTGACCGAGCGGCAGACCGCGCTGTTTCAGCTCATCCGCTGTCACAACGTGGAGCGTTTCGCTCTTACAGGGCATGGGCATCAATCCGCCAAACGGGCTCATGACCCGTCCGATCGTGTCTGTCTCGATAAGTACGTACAAGCCTTTTTCCTCCAGTTGCTGAATAAAATCCCCCCAACGTTTGGAAGAAATTTGATCGGCGTGCTTAGTGAACATGACACCCATTTCTTGTGCTAGCATGTAAAATCTCCTTTTTCCTATCCATCAGATATGTGCTTCCAAAAGATATCCTAACCATACAGGGAAACGGTCTGTTCTGGCAAAAAGCATTTCAGCCAAAAAAGGCCGAAAAACGGTTGTTTTTGACCGCTTTTCGGTTCAGGAATCCCGCCTCTTCTTCCCACACACCGTTTCAGCGCCGCACGCTGTTTTTTGCGGCTTGCCTTTTGCAAGGGAGCCTTTTTTCTCCCGACCCCGGCGTCCCAATCGCGTCGGGGCGTTCGTTCAGAAAGGCGCGGCCAGCTCGGCATGCAGCAAGCAGGCAAACGAAAGCCAATGCACCTCGGAGCCAGCCCGCAGCTTCAACCGCCGCGCTGCCCGATCAATGTGGACGACCTGTGCCGACAAGCGGCGCGGCGACTGGCCGTCGTAGTACGTCAGCGTCAAGACGCGCCTGGTCTGAAACGCCTGCCACACCAGCTCGCTTAGCGCTCCCAGCTGATCCTGATCCAGCTCGGGCGGTACGTAGCGGCGCTCCTCTTCCTTCATGCGCACGTACATTTCCCGATGCTCGGGCAACACAAACCGACTTGAGACAAACACATTTTCTTTTTTGGATACGCGTTTCTCTCTCATGCTCGCCTCTCTCCTTGCTGATGATCTCGTATCCATGCGCCGACCAGCTCCTGGCACTCGGCGCGCAGCACCTCCATGGTATAGCTCGCTTCCCGCAAGTACCCGCGCTGACGGTAATGAACCACGTACGCGTAATCCTCGCGGCGGGCGCTGACAATCGTGCATCCGAGCTGCCGCAAATGGCGGCGCAGTTGATGGTGCTTGCGCTCTGCCCACCGGGAGAGCGCAAGGAACACAGACTGGTAGGACAGCTTCAACGGCACAGCCCCCAGTTGCCCCGCATCCGCCATCACCGCGCGAAACAGGATGCCAAACAAAATACATTGGCGCACCAGCTCTTGCTCCCTCGCTACTCCTGACGTCATCGGCTCTGTCACTTGTAATGCCCTCCGATCTTGCGCGCACGCTCCCTGGCCTGCCCCGCCTCCAAGGCCGAGGCCGCCCGCACAATCGCATCCGGGCCAAACCGCGCCCGAATCTCGTCCATCGCCCGGGCCAGCGAGCGACGCTTGTGCGTGTCTGTGAACAAATTCAGCTGCACGACATGATCGGGAACAAGCTGCCCCAGCGTGACGCCAATGCTGCGCACAGGCGCTCCTGTCCAGTGCCGTTCAAACAGGCGGCAAGCCGCTTCGTACAGCGCCATGGCATCATTCGTCGCTTCCGCAAGCTTCATCTGGCGGCCAAAGCCTTCGCCAGCCGCCAGATTCGCGCCGCGGCAGCCGATGGAAAGCACCGAGCCCATCCGCTCTTTTTGCCGCGCCCGTCGGCACACCTCCTCGCACAGCTCCAGCAGCACGACCTTGATTTCTTTTGCCGTATGGTAATCGCGCGGCAGCGTCATATGGTGGCCGATGCCTTTTTGCGTCTCGTATTCGTTCAACGAAACCGGCGAGTCGTCCAACCCGTGCGCGGTGCGCCACAGCACCTCGCCGTTCACGCCCCAGTGGCGGATGAGCACGGCGGGGTTAAGCGCAGCGAGCTGGCCGATCTGATAGACGCCCATCCGGTGAAAATGGCGCTTCATGCGCGAGCCTACCCCGAACAGTTTTTCGATGGGCAGGCGCCACAGCGTGTCGGCCAGCTCTTCCCGCTTGAGCCAAAACACCCCGGCTTCCTGCTTTTTGGCGAAGCTGTCGCAGGCCATTTTCGCAAGGACCTTGTTCTCTCCGATTCCCACCCGGCAGTTGACTCCCGTTTCCAGCCAGACACGCGCCCGAATCCGGGCAGCCAGCTGTAGCGGATCACCGCCAAACAGGTGAACGCTGCCAGTCACATCGAGAAACTGTTCGTCGACCGAGTACGGCTCCACCAGATCGGTAAACGCTTGAAAGATGCGCGTGATCTGCAACGACACCCGGAGGTAGTGCTCCATGCGCGGGCGCACCACCACCAGCTGCCGGCATTTTTGCTGCGCCTGCCACAGCGCTTCCGCCGTCACCACTCCGTATGCTTTCGCAATCGGACACGCGGCCAGCACCACTCCGCTGCGCCGCTGCGGATCGCCGGCAACCACAATCGGCTGATTCCGCAGTGCCGGATTCGCCGCTTTTTCGATGCTGGCATAAAAGCTTTGCATATCGATCAAAAAAACGATCCGTTTGCTCGCATTGGGCATCACGATCATCCCCCGAATAAGAACTTGTGTTCCCACCGGAACGTCGCTCTTATTATAGCAAACGTATGTTCGTTTTTATACCTGTCCTTGCGAAAAAATCACTGGTAATGATTTCTGCAAAAAAAACAAGCACACGCTGGCAGATGGTCAGCCGAGCGTGTGCAAGTCCGAGCAGACGGATTATTTTTTGACAACCGGAATCCAGATTTCACTGCGGAATGTCGGCGACGAGGTGTCCTTGTCTGCGTTCCATAGTATCTCCGGCCCTTCGGCCAGCTCGTAGCCGGAAGACACAAACCACTCCGAGTAAATCCGTCCCCACACATCCTGGAGCGTATCCGGGAAAGGCCCCACGGCTTCAAACACCGCCCAGGTAGAGGCCGGAACCTCCAGCTTCGCCAGGCTCTCCGGGCATTCCAAGGTGGTGGCTACCCCGATGTAATGATCCAGCTCCCCGTTGTCCAGGCGGCCTTCGGAAAAATTCGTGGATGCGCTCAGCATCCCGAGCGGCTCCACGTTGGAAAGAGACTTGAGCAGCTGGATTTTCTCGGCATCCAGCGACGCCCACATGGCGGCAATCTCGGGATTCACCCCGTGGTAGATCAGCGGAACCCTTTTCATCAAGCCGACGATGCGAAAGGCCTCTTTTTCTTCCATACGGTAATTCATTGCGCTTCCTCCTTTGATGGATAGATGAAAGGTCATTCGCGAATAGGCTTTCAGGGACTGCCCGCTGGCTCTCGCTTCGCTGGGCGTCACCCCGTGCATGTGGAAAAAAGCGCGGGCAAACGAGTCTGGCGAGCTGTACCCGTACTTGACGGCCGTGTCGATCACCTTCATCCCGCTGTCCTTCAGGTCGAAAGCAGCAAGGGTAAGGCGCCTGCGCCGGATATACTCCGAGAGCGGAATGCCCGCCAAGGACGAAAACATTCTTTTGAAGTGGTATTCCGACCAGCAAGCCACCCGGGCGACTTCCTTGAAGTCGATCTCGTCAGCCAGGTGCTCCTCGATGTAGTCCATCACTTCATTCAGCTTTTCCAGCACATCCATGAAAACGACCTCCCTCTCTCCCACAGAATAGCAGACGACCACCGAGGCCTTCCGACATTTCGTGCCCGATTATGCAGGCCGCTGGCACTCGTCATTCTGCAAGGATAAGCGCGGCTTTGGGCGAGGACAGACACGAAAAACCCGGGCGGGGGCCCTTGTCGACAAGACAGGACCGTTCCATGCCCGAGCAAACGAATTGGTATGTATTTGTTCCGACTTTCTATTGTGGCTACCCATACGTCCAGCGAAAAGTGGCGCAAGGGGGCGGTTGTTCATGCAACCGGGGCTTTTTTGTCATTTCCTTGTAGTCTGCCTGGGTTTGGTTTTCCTCGAGTCCTCAATGTAACCAAAGCTGATCGTCAAACACGAGTACCCGCATCGCCAGTTTCAGTCCCCTGTTCCTCGGGTCCTCAATGTAACGATCTTTGAGGAGCCAGCAGCGGTTGCCTACGTCGAAGTTTCAGTCCCCTCGTTCCTCGGGTCCTCAATGTAACCGACCTTAGTCGGCATGAACAAACCCAGTAATGCCAAGGCTTTGCATGCAGGCAAAGGCCTCCAACATTCGGTACTTTTTTCGAGGATTCCCTTTCTGTCTAAAAACAGGCCCTATCCTCGAAAACTGTGTCCGATCATTAGGATTCACTTGCAAGAGTAGAATCATGTACGCTTACGACTATCATAAATCATTTGCCTCCTTTTTATAATACCCCTTCCTTGCATCCTGCCGAAATTACTACAAATCTTTTGTTCACAACAAAACGTACTTCACTTCTCATCCTCCTGTCGGCCCCATGCCCATCCTCCATCCTAGATCTGTATATTCCTGTTTCCCTTGACTACACCTTATCTCGTACACTAAAGTGGAATTTGGATTTTTCAGTTTTTACGGGCAATAAAATTCGGCCAAGCAAAACCATTTTTACGATTAGGAGGTATTCTATGCGGCTGCAAGAACCGTTGCAACGTTCGTTGCGGTCAGAGATAGAAACAATCCAAAAACAATTCGGCTTCACCCTCAGCAAACTCAGTGCGCTGACAGGCATCAATCACGGGCATCTCAGTGATATTTTACGGGGCAATCGCCCAATGACGATCAGACAGCTGGATGCCTTGGCTCATGCATTTGAACAGCCTCCCGGATGGCTGTATGAATTGTATCCCGAAGAGTGCTTTGCAAAAGAGAGAGTTTCACGACCAAGAGTCATCCCGTATTTAATCCGGTGCGCTGAGATCGGACGGCAGGATTGTATGCAACAAATCGTTTCCAGACTGCTGGAAGAGCGAAAAAATGTGGATATCCTCTTTTCAGTGGGAGAGCGACTTTTTGAAGCCGGGAAGCGCAAGGAGTCCATTCCTTTTTACAAGCTCGTGATTGAAAATGAAAAAGATAGCCATTCGGAACGTTTTTCGCTCAGTCAGTACAGATTGTTTCGAGCAACGCTAGGAACGAATGCCGAAGAAAACTGGAAAGCCGTCATCCGATTTGAACCCTATCGAAATCGTCTCCCGGAACATTATCAGTTGGACGGGCTGCTTCAGTTGGCCAATGTGTCTTTTGTTTTGCAAAGGTGGAGCGAAATGGAAAAGTATGCCGACGAGCTTCGCCTACTGGCCTCGAAAGTGTACGAGCATGAAGTGCGCAAACGAAAAGGCAACAAGACGTGTGAGCTGCTGCTCAAGACCGAACGTCATCTGGTTGTGTACTACGGGCAAGGCTTTCTGCTGAAAGGAGTTGCCTTGCAGATGCAGGGGCTATATGAAGAAGCGAAAAAGTATGTGCAGGGCTATGCAGACCTTGACTGGTTTGAACTCCTTGATGAGACAGGCCGGAGGGAGGTAGAAAAGTTCAAGACATGGGCAAAAGCGAATCGGTACACCTATGATTTACTGATGGGGGATACCCGAATCCTGCCCGAGTATTTGGATTTTTTAGACCAAAACCCTGCGGAAATACCAGCCGGACTTTTAACGATCATGGAAGCCGCCAGCAAGTACGACCTTTGTATTGATCCTGTATTAGAGCGGTATTCATCAGAAATAAAACAATTCTATGACTATCAGGATCAGGTGAATATGGGCAGACATTATAGCTTCCGATATTATAAAGCAATATATGATTTGAGGAATAATCGTATCAGCCGAGCACTTGACGAAATTTTATGCTGTCTGGATTTGGCGGATCACTTGACATGTAAGCAAAGTGCAGCGTTGTTTTGGGAGTACCTTCACTATGCAAGTGAGCAGCATAAACAAGTTTATCAACAAATCATGAGAAGGTTCTCAAAGTGAACCTTGAAACTGTTGTCAATGTCGCTTGTCCTAGTTTTTAGTCTATGCGTCGGTAATCTAAACGGCCTGAGCCCGGTATTTTACTGGACTTCTGGCCGTTTCCTTTTGACTTGATTCACTCGCAGGTATAATGCCATGGTCATACCAAGGAACGACTGATGTTTCATCATTTGTGGTAACCGAAACAAAAAACTTCACCTCCACCTGCTGGGTGTGGAGTGCAGTTTACCGCCGGGTACTGGCTTTACATATTTCCTTATTTTTTCAAGCACGTTTTTTTGGGAGAGTCTAGTATAGTGGAATTGTCCTTATTTACATAACATCTACTATCGCCAAAAACCGTGATTTTACTCTCTCATAAAGACAGGTGTATCATTCCAATGAACAAAAAGAGAAAAAATCAGGAAAACCTTTTGAAGAATATTGAAGAGTTGCGAAGGCACCTTGTTAAACTCGTTCAAGAAAAAGGGGTAGGCCATATAGACGTTGTCATTTTGAGTCAGCGTCTCGATGAATATCTTGTCCAGTTTCACAAGAACTCTACATGATAACGCTTGTCCTATTTCCTCCTTTTGCATCTCGTACTCTAAAGGGAAGGATAGGAGAAAAGTATACGATTTTCCTAAGCCCTTCACTCCTCACTCCCACATTTTCGTGATGGATACCATCTGTTGTCGTAATGAAAGCCAATACAAGCAGCCGACATGAACAGCACAAGCTTGCGCGCGAACAGCATGCCTGTGCTGGTGAATCGTTCCAGGAAGAAATTGCGATACATGAAACTTCCAGCTGTAAGCAAAACCGATAAAGCTAACCATTGGTCCAGAGATGCACTGTCAAGCAGTATGCCGCTATTTGTCAACCCAATGATCGATGCAGCATGCTGTTGAAGAAACCCTTTGTTGGTCATTTTTCTGATTGGCAACAGACCGTGGGCATTCACCTACGAGCAGACGCGCATGGCATCCATGCTTAAAAGCCGACGGCCAGCACGAGTACCCCTGTTAAACAACGATAGGGGTTTGGTCTCTTTGCTCCGCGGGTCCTCAATGTAACCAGGTCAGCGATCTGCGAAGACGGTGTTTTGTTCATGTTTCAGTCCCCTCGTTCCTCGGGTCCTCAATGCAACCGACCTTGGTCGGCATGAACAAACCCAGTAATGCCAAGGCTTTGCATGCAGGCAAAGTCCTCAACATGCCTCCCTTTTTTCGAGGATTACCTTTCTGTCCAAAAACAGGCTCTATCCTCGGAAACACGGTTTCTCCCTTTGGGCTTCCGGGTATATCCCATCATTCGTATTCACTCGCAGGTGTGTAGTCATGTGCTCTCACGCCTATGATAAATCATTTTCCTCATGTTTGTAATTCCTCTTCCTCGCCCTTGCTTCCTGCCGAAATCACTACAAATCTGTTGTTCCCAAAAAGACATCTCCCCAAACGAAAGAACCCCCTGCACACACAAGTGCGTGCAAGAGGTCCTGCCTGGCGCCCTCAATCGAACACGATGCCATCGAGTACGCCTTCGCGCTGCAAATAATCGCGCAGCCACTGGTACGCCGGGTCCCGCCAAAAGGAGTCGTCGGCCACCAGCCGCGTCGTCTCTTGTCTGGCAACCTCCAGCGCTTTGTAGTCGGACAACAGGTCGGCGACTTTGAACTCCGGCAAGCCGCTCTGCTTGGTGCCGAAAAAGTCGCCCGGTCCGCGTAATTCCAAATCGCGCTGCGACAGCTCGAAGCCATCCGTCGTCTCGCACATGACGCGCATCCGCTCTTTGCCGATCTCGGACTTCGGATCGGCGATCAAGACGCAGTAGGACTGCTCCGAACCGCGTCCGACCCGCCCGCGCAGCTGATGCAGCTGGGCAAGTCCGAACCGCTCGGCATCGTAAATGACCATGTAGGTAGCATTCGGCACGTTGACACCGACTTCGACCACCGTCGTCGAGACGAGAACCGCGTATTCCCCGGCAAGAAAAGCCTGCATCACCGCATCCTTTTCCTTCGCAGGCAAGCGGCCGTGCATCAGTCCCACCCCGAATTCCGGGAAAACGTGGGAAAGCTGCGCATGGACGTCGATCGCGTTTTGCACGTCGAGCTTTTCCGATTCTTCGATGAGCGGGCAAATGACGTACGCCTGCCGTCCTTTGCGCAGCTCGCCGCGCATTTCCTCCAGAACGGCGGGAAACTGGTCGTGCTTTTTCCAGGTCGTCTCAATCGGCTTGCGCCCTGCCGGCATCTGGTCGATCGTCGAGACGTCCATATCGCCAAACGCCGTAATCGCCAGGGTGCGGGGAATCGGCGTGGCGGTCATGAACAGGACGTCGGGAGTGAGTCCCTTGTTGCGCAAAATGCGCCGCTGCTCAACGCCGAAGCGGTGCTGCTCGTCCGTAATCACCAGGCCCAGCCGCGAAAAGAATACGTCCTCCTGGATGAGCGCATGCGTCCCCACGACGACGTCGATCAGCCCCATTTGCAGCGAGCCGATGATCTCTCGTCTTCGTTTGGCCGTCAAGGAACCCGACAGCAAGGCGACCTCGATGCCGTAAGCAGACAACAGCTTCGTCAGCGACTGCACATGCTGCTCGGCGAGGATCTCGGTCGGCACCATCAACGCCCCCTGATAGCCTGCTTTCACCGCCGCAAACAGCGCAATGGCCGCGACTACCGTTTTCCCGGAACCGACGTCGCCTTGCAAGAGTCGATTCATCGCATGAGGCGCCCGCATGTCGTCCAGTATTTCCTTGACGACCCGCTTCTGCGCGTCGGTCAGCGGAAACGGCAGCCCTCTGACAAACTGCCGCACCTCGTCCATCGGAATGGCCAGGGCCACCCCTTCCGACTGCTGCCGGTTGATACGACGCAGCGTCTGGATTTTCAACTGGAATAAAAACAGTTCCTCGAACATGATTCGCCGCCGCGCCTGACGCCCGTCCTCGGCATTTTCAGGAAAATGAATCGAATGAAACGCATCCGCGCGCGGCATCAGCCGATAGCGCTCCACAATCTCCGGCGGCAACACCTCCGGGATTTCCTTGCCGTATTGCCGCAGCGCCTGCTGAATCGATTTGCGCAGCAGCGTGTGCGTCACATCGCCGCGAAGCGGATAGACCGGAGCCAGCTCGCCCCGCTTGGCCGCCCGCTCGGAATCCACTTCGGTCATCTCGCTCACCGTAATCTGGAGCTTGTGCTTGTCCCATTTTCCCGTCACGAGAATCTCTTTGCCCGGCGCGAGCTTGCTTTTCACAAACGTCTGGTTGAACCAGACAGCCGTCACGACCACGCGATCCATGACCATTTTGACCGAGAGACGCGATTTCCGTTTTCCATAAAAACGAACAGAGGGTTCGCCGTACACCGTTCCCGCCAGCGTGACCCTCTCTCCGTCTTTTACTTCTGTCAAATCGCGCACGCGGTAATCTTCGTAGCGGGAAGGAAAGTACTCCAGCAAATCACCGATGCTGTGAATGCCGAGTCCCGCCAATGCCTTTGCCCGTTCCTCCCCTACCCCGTGCAAAAGGGAGACGGGTGACTGGTACGCCCCAGTCATTTACTTCTCCAGCCGTACGCCGAACACTTTCGCTTCGATCATACGGCCCGTTTGGGTAGCCGCCAGCCCGCCCTGCGCCGTTTCCTTGAGCGCAGTCGGCATGGAGCAGCCGATCCGGTACATCGCGTCGATCACTTCGTCGGTCGGGATCACGCTCTTGATTCCCGCCATCGCCATGTCGGCTGCGACTGTCGCAATCGCGGCTCCCATCGCGTTTCGTTTGACACACGGTACTTCCACCAGTCCGGCTACGGGGTCACAGACCAGACCGAGCATATTTTTCAGCGCAATCGCGACGGCCTGTGCCGATTCCTCCGGGGTACCGCCCGCCATCTCGACAATGGCAGCTGCGGCCATCGCTGTCGCCGAGCCAACCTCTGCCTGGCAACCGCCCGCAGCGCCGGAGATGAATGCGTTATTGGCAATACAATAGCCAATCGCCCCTGCGGTAAACAAGTAGTTGACCATCTGCTCGCGCGTCGGCTTCAGCTTGTCCGAGACAGCAAACAGCGTGCCCGGTACAATCCCACAGGCACCTGCCGTCGGCGTCGCCACGATCGTTCCCATCGCCGCGTTGACCTCGTTGACCGCAACCGACATCGAAACCGCGTTGAGCAGGGTCGGGCCGGACAAGAAAGGCTTGTTTTTCATATAATCCTGCAGCTTTTTCGCGTCGCCGCCCGTCAGTCCGCTATGGGAGCGAATATCTTCGGTAAGCCCGCGCCGCACCGCTTTTTCCATCACGTCGAGATTGGCGTACATGTCTTGCATAATCTCGTCTTTCGTCCGCTGGGACACTTGCATTTCCGCTTCAATCATCACCTGGGAAATTTTCTTTCCCTGGGATTCGGCCAACTCGACCAGTTCAGCTACGTTACGAAACATCTGGTTGATTCACTCCTCTGCTCCTGCTTTTTTCGCGCATCTGGCTGAAGGACAAGCTAGAGCGAAAGCAGGGAAACATCAAAAATATGGGGGATCTGACGAATTTCCTCCAGCACTTCTGCGGATACCGCCGAGTCCGTCTCAATCGCCATCAAGGCCCGCGAGCCGCGCTCGTGCCTGGACACTTCCATGAACCCGACATTGATCCGATGCTCCGTCAGCACTTTGGCCACGGCAGCGATCATCCCGAAACGGTCTTCATGCAAAACGAGGAGCGTCGGTGTATCGAAGCCGAGCTGAAACGAAAATCCGTTTAACTCCAGCACCTCGATCTTTCCGCCGCCGATCGACACGCCGACCAGTTCCACCTGTTTTTGATCGTCGGACAGCCTGATCCGTGCCGTGTTCGGATGCTCTGTCAACACGTCCGATGTCGTCAGCACCACTTCGATTCCTGCTTGTTCCGCAAGCGAGAGCGAATGTTTCAGGCGCAAATCGGACGTATCGAAGTCGAGAATCCCGGCAACCGTCGCCACGTCGGAGCCATGTCCCTGATACGTTTTCGCAAATGAGCCGTAAAAAGTAATGTCTGCCCGCTTAGGCTGCCGTCCGAACAGCTTGCGTGCCACCCGGCCAATCCGGGCAGCGCCGGCCGTGTGGGAGCTGGATGGTCCAACCATGATCGGGCCGATGATATCAAATACGCTTTTGTATTTCAACCGGTTCTCCTCCTGAATGACAAGGGGTTCAACAAGATTCACTCTCATTGTATCCTACAGGCTGTCAAAGCGCCACATGGGAAAGTATAGCGTGTGTTTGGCCGCCTCTGTTGCGGTCGTCCCCCTTTTTTGAAACCATTTCCTTCCTCTCTCGTACCTATTCTGATAGGGGATGAGAAATAAACAAGGCGCGGGCGCTTGCCCGTTTTCTGCTGCGGCTTGTAGCCAGGCGGCGAATCCCGCTCCCCGCTGTTTCGTCCGTACGCGTTGCTGTTTTTGCCGCGTAAAAAGCCCCCCGTCGTTCGGGAGGCTTTTTCGCTTGCGATTTGCATGGGCTTCCATGCCTATTGCTTGACCATCACGACGCCCAGCAGCCCCGGCCCCGTATGCGTACCGATCACCGGGCCGATCTGCTCCAGGTGCGACTCGGCCACCTGAAACTCGTTTTTCACCCGCTCCAACAGCTCCGCCGCCTGCTCGTGGGCGCTGCTGTGGAGGATGGCGACTTTTACAGGCTGGCCCTGCGCGTAGTCCTGCAAGGCTTCCAGGGCGCGGTTGAGCGCTTTCTTGGTGCCCCGTACTTTGTCAAAAGCAGTCACGTATCCCGCCGGGTCAAGCGTCAGGATCGGCTTGATGTTGAGCAGGGAGCCAATGACAGCCGAAGCTTTGCCGATCCGGCCGCCTTTTTGCAAAAACTCCAGCGTGTCCACAATAAAGTAAACCTGGACCTCATCCAGATAGCGGTCGATCGCATCGAGAATCTGCTCCTTGCTCTTCCCTGCCTGCGCGGCCTTCGCCGCTTCCACGCAAATCATCCCGTGGACATAGGAGGCTTTGCGCGAATCGATCACGGTAATATCCATGCTCTCCTCAAGCATGGACTTGGCGATCATCGCCGATTGATACGTGCCGGACAAAGAGGACGACAACAGGATGGCAATAATCTGCACATCGCTTCCGTACTGCTCGTAGATCGCCTTGTATGCCTCCGCAAATTCCAGCGGAGACGGCTGGGAAGTAGTCGGCAAGACAGGCGACTGCTTCAGCTTGTCAAAAAACGCGGAGGAAGAGATCGTCACTCCGTCCAGATACGTCTCCGCCCCAAACATGACCTTCAGCGGAACAGCCACAATCCCGAGCGACTGCCTGACAGACGCCTCAATATCCGACGCACTGTCGGTAAGAATCACAACTGGCATTCTCGCGTGCTCCTCTCCTCATTACTCCACGGAAAAAATGAAGGGATACAGCGGCTGTCCGCCGAACTGAATCTCCACTTCCACATCCGGGTATGCATCTTCCACAGCTTCCTGTAGCGCTTCCGCCTGCTCCTCTGTCGCGCCTTCGCCCAAAAACATGGTGATGATCTCGGTGTCCTCATCCATCATGCCGAGAAGCAGCGTCTTGGCGCACGCCAGCAATTCCGGTCCAGCCGTGACGATTTCTTTTTCGGCCATGCCGATAAAATCGCCTTCCTTGATCGTGACGTCGCCCATCTGCGTATCGCGAACGGCATGCGTCACCATGCCCGTCTTCACCTGGGAAACGGCTTTTGCCATCGACGCAGCGTTCACAGAAGGCTCGGCATCCGCATGGAAGGCGAGCAAAGCGGCCAAGCCTTGCGGGATGCTCTTGGTCGGCACCACCGACACAGGAACCTCGGCCAGCTCGGCTGCCTGCTGTGCCGCCATGATGATATTGCTGTTGTTGGGCAGGATGATGACATGCTGCACATGCAGTCCTGCAATCGCCTTCATGAAATCTTCCGTGCTCGGGTTCATCGTCTGGCCGCCCTCGACCACGACGTCCACGCCCATGCTGCGCAAAATGTTGGCAATGCCCGCGCCTGCCGCAACGGCGATCAGTCCGTACGGCTTCTGGCCGTCTGCCTTCTGGACAGATGCCGCCACCTGCGCTTCTCGTTTGCCTTCTTCCGCCTGGAGTATGTTCGCATGCTGCTCGCGCATGTTTTCGATTTTGATCCGGTGCAGACTGCCGAACTGCTGGGCGTATTGCAAAACGCTGCCCGGATGCTCTGCGTGTATATGTACTTTGACGATCTCGTCGTCAGAAACGACCAGAAGCGAGTCGCCCATCGTATCCAGGTGGGCGCGGAACAGCACCTCGGAAAACGGCTTTTTGTGCGGCTCCGTGCTGTGCGCCACATGCACCATGAACTCCGTGCAGTAGCCGTACTTGATGTCCTCGGTCTTCATGTGGACTTGCGCATTGTGCTGCTCGGAAATCAGCTTGTCCAGATCCTCCGGGCTCACGGACAGCTTGGCGCGTTCTTCGCTCTCGATCTGTTCCTCGCCGCGCAAGGCGCGCAGGAAACCTTCATAAATAAACAGAAGCCCCTGTCCGCCTGAATCGACGACACCTACTTCTTTTAGTACAGGCAGCATTTCTGGCGTGCGCAAAAGAGTAGCTTGCGCCTGCTCGTACGTTTTTTCCATAACAGAGACAAGATCATCCGACGTGCGCGCTGCACGCACAGCCATCTCCGCCGCTTCGCGTGCCACAGTCAAAATCGTGCCTTCCACCGGCTTCATCACTGCCTGGTAGGCAGCGTCCACACCGGATTTCAAGGCATCGGCGAACTGACGGGCATTCACCGCGTCTTTTCCATGGACTGCTTTGCTAAAGCCGCGGAACAGCTGGGATAAAATGACACCGGAGTTTCCCCGCGCCCCCATCAAAAGACCTTTGGCCAGAGCAGCTGCGCTGTCCGCGACCCGGGAAGATTCCTTGCGTCTCAGCTCGTCCACGCCGGATGTAAAAGTCAAATTCATGTTTGTCCCCGTATCGCCGTCCGGCACAGGAAAGACGTTCAAGCCATCTACTACTCTGACGTTGGCGGATAAGCGGTTCGCCCCCAGGTAAACCATCCGACTAAACAGCACGCCATCTAGATGCGTATGTACCAACTGTTGTTCCTCCTTACGAATCTCTGTCTGTACGAACTCCCTGCACGAAGATGTTGACGGCCGTGACATCAATGCCCACCGTTTGCTCCAAGGTATATCTCACGCGGCGTTGTACATTGCCGGCGACCTCGGAAATTTTCACGCCATAGCTGACGATAATATGCATGTCCAAAACCACTTCGCCGTTCGTATTGTGCACGACGACACCTTTGCTCAGATTGTCGCGACCAAGAAGCTCAGCAATTCCATCCTTTAACGCTTTGCGGGAAGCCATCCCCACCAGCCCGAATACTTCCATGGCTGCGCCTCCGGCAATTCGTGCGATTACGTCTTCTGTAACATCGATTTTTCCTAGCGATGTGTTCATTTCGACTGTCATGCAAGGACTCCTCCTCTGTTAAACAGCTTGGCCTCCACAGGTACCCGTACCCATGCTTCCCTCCATTCTACACTAACGAATAGGAGAAATGAAGCGTTTTGTCGAACCTGTCCCCCCGATAAGAAGGACGGGGCAAATCATCATGTCAAGTATTGCAATTGACAGCAATGGTGTGCTAATATAGTCGAGTATTTGTATTTCCCATCAAGGAAATCCCGTTTAGATGTAACAAGGGAGGTGGATCGTAATGGCACGTCGTTGCTTTGTAACAGGTAAATCTGCAAAAGCTGGAAACGCTCGCTCCCACTCCATGCGCGCAACTCGCCGCACGTGGGGTGTCAACGTACAAAAAGTGCGCATTCTCGTTAACGGAAAACCAAAGCGCGTTTACGTAAGCACTCGAGCACTGAAATCCGGTCTCGTCACTCGCGTATAGTTCTGACACGCTACGCGAAAAAAAGCACCCTCGAGGTGCTTTTTTGCATTTCTCCGACGTTCCTTTTTCGTCTTTTCATGAAGGAGGCCGCGACTTCATTTTTTCTTGTTGAATGCCTCGATGATGCCGCGAATCATGCCACCCAGGAACTTCGGCAACTTGATGGTGTAAAACCGCATGCTACCCCTCCTCACCGAAATTACTTCCCACGATACAACAACCAGCCTGCCCCCATGAGTGCCGCCGCCAACAGGCTATACCAAACCCACAGAGGTGCCATGTACAGGAAAATGGTGATTCCCCCGACAGCCAACGCAACCCCGAGAACACGTCGCAAGGCGCCCCCCTGTCGCAGGCGATAGGAGCGCAATCCCATTTCATGCTGCACCTCCTTCAGGTGTTCTCCCAAACGTGCATATTACATCATATTCTGCTGTCGGATAAACATGTATCCTGCCACGCGAAAATGTCAACATCCGCGAAAAGGACAGGTGGAACGGATGACGGCGAAAAGAAAAATTCAGGCAACGCCATCGCTGCCTGAATACCTTATGAAAACGATCGGTGATTTATGCAGGTCCCCCTACGCCAATCGGTCGCGCGGAGGAAACAAAAGCTGCGACGCGCTGCCCAGCACCACCGACAGGACCACGCCTGCGATCAGCATTTCAGGCAAGAGGTAGGTGATGTTGTAGACAAACGAATACAGCGCGACAGGCATGCCTTCTGGCGCGTACTCGCCAAACCAGATGACCCCCGACGTAAAATGGCAAACCAGTCGGCCCAGCACGCCGATGAGCAGGCCGCTCCACAGCATGACGATCCGCTGTGTCTTCCCTTCCCGGCCCGCCAGACGGACAAGCCCGGTCAGCCCCAATGCGGCAAAAGCAAGCGGATAATCCAGCAGTACCTGTACGGGATTGACAATGGTGCTGCCGAACAAGAGCTGAAGCAGTCCCACTACCATCCCCGTCACGACGCCAGCCAGCAAGCCGCGGCGTACAGCGATCAAGGCGATCGGTACCATGACCAGCGACACGGAGCCGCCCTGCGGCATTTCAAACACCTTGATCTGGCTAAACACAACCGCGAGCGCCGCCATCATCGCCATCTCCAGCAAGACGATCAATCGTTGACGATCCAATCTCCTTCACTCCTTAATATTCCCTTATGAATGTTCGAAAAAAGACCAATGAGCCACACAGGCTGTCTCTGATTCTAGCCCAAGTCCCTACGCCTGTCAAAGAGAAAAGCCGCGGGCACAAGCGCTCCCGCGACTTCCTTTTCTCACCGAACCTTTTCCAGAAACTGCTTGGCCCGTTCACTTTTCGGATTTTGAAAAAACACGTCTGGCGGCGTATCCTCCAACAGTCGGCCGTCGTCCAGAAACAGGATGCGGTCGGATACTTCTTCCGCAAAGCGCATCTCGTGTGTCACGATGGCCATGGTCATCCCGGTGTGGGCCAGCCCCTTCATAACCTCCAGCACCTCTTTGACCATCTCCGGGTCAAGCGCGGATGTCGGCTCGTCAAACAGCATGATTTGCGGCTCCATGACCAGCGAGCGGGCGATGGCGACACGCTGCTTTTGCCCGCCGGACAAACGCGACGGGAAGACGTCGGCTTTGTCAGCCAGGCCGACGCGCGCAAGCAGCTCCCGCGCTTTTTTTTCCGCCTCGCTTTTCGCCATGCCTTTTACCTTGATCGGCGCGTAGGTCAGGTTGTTCAACACGGTCATGTGCGGAAACAGGTGAAAATGCTGGAACACCATCCCGATCTGCTGGCGGATCGCCATGACGTTTGCCTTTGGATCGGTAATTTCCTGGCCGTTGATCGTGATTGTGCCGCTGGTCGGCACCTCCAGCAGGTTCATGCAGCGCAAAAGCGTGGATTTCCCCGAACCGGACGGCCCGATAATCGCCACGACCTCGCCTTTGCCGATTTCCGTCGAGATGCCTTTCAGTACGTTCAGTTGCCCGAATGACTTGGTAATGTTGTCGATTTTAATCACTGCGTCTCATCCTCCGTTCCACGACGCGCGCTACCCAGGTCAGGATCATGACCATGACATAGTACAGGAAGCCGGCGATCAGATAGGGTTCAAAGTAGCGGAAGATGGCTCCTTTTACCACGTTCGCATTTTGCATGATGTCGGACAGACCGATCGTGGAAACGAGCGCGGATTCCTTCAACAGCGCAATCGTCTCATTCACGAGCGCAGGCAAAATGTTTTTCACACCCTGCGGCAAAATGATGTCAAGCATCATGCGGCGGTACGGAACGCCGAGCGCCTTGGCCGCTTCCCACTGCCCTTTGTCCACAGCGAGAATGCCGCCGCGAATCGTCTCCGAGATGTACGCACCCGAGTTCAGCGTAAACGTCAGAACGGCGGCTTCCAGCTGCGAAATGTTGTAGCCGGTGAGCTGCGGGGTCGCGAAGTAGACAAACGTGAGCTGCAAAATCAGCGGCGTTCCGCGAAAGACGGACGTATACGCGACAGCCAGCCAATTCAGCGGCCCGAATTTAGAAATTTTGATGAGTGCGAGGATCGAACCCCAGATGAAGCCTAACACGACGGAAATCAATGTAACAAGCAGCGTGCCCTTTATCCCCTGCAAAATGAAAGGGATGTAGGGCACGATTTGCGCAAAATCCAAATTCATGCCCGTTCCCACCTCTTGCTACGTTACGTAGTTGTCAAAAGCCTGTCGATCAGAGATTATTGAGCGAACCATTTTTGGATCAGCTTGTCCATTTCACCGTTTTCCTGCATTTTCTTGATGACTTCGTTAAACTTCTCTACATGGGGAGAGCCTTTGGGGAAAGCGATGGCAGCGCCGTTTGTTTCATTCGTTTCAATCGTGGTGAATTGCAGGCCAGGATTGCTCTGAACGAAGCCTTTGGCTACCGTGTCCTCGATGATCGCTGCATCGACACGGCCGGTTTTTACTTCCTCCACGATCTCGCCCAGCTTGTTCAAGGAAGTCACTTGCAAGCCTTGTACCGTTTTGGCCAGCTCTTGCGCCGCCTCTTCCTGGATAGAGCCGAGCTGCACCGCGATCTTTTTGCCAGCCAGTTGCTCCGGCTTGGTGAGATTGCTTTCCTTCCTGGAGACAATCGTATTTTTCGCATCATAGTAGATAGCGGAGAAATCGACGTTTTTTTCGCGCTCAGGCGTTGGCGTCATGCCCGCCATGACGAAATCGGCGCGATTGGCTTGCAGCGCCGGAACCAGTCCGTCGAAGTTCATGTCGGTAATCTGGATTTCATAACCCAGTTCTTTGGCGATGTAGTTCGCGATGTCGATGTCAAATCCGACAATTTCGTCCTTGCCACTGGTCAGGTCGTGGAATTCATACGGCTTGTAGTCCGCAGACGTCGCCATGACGAGCGTCTTTTTCTCGCCAGCTTGTCCTTGGCCAGCCGGCTGCTCCTGGCCTGCGCCCGCTTGCGGCTGACTGCCTGTGCCGCAGCCTGCGATCATTGCCGCAGCCAGCAGAGAAGAGAATGCAAGGGAAAGAATCGATGACCGTTTTTTCATTGTGTACCCCCGGTTGAATGATTGGTTGAAAGAATGGACTGCCATAGCAGCCTTGCTTGCCTTTGAATATTTTGCACAAAAACTTATATTTATGCACAACAATGACTATTTTAATCCATAACGGCACAATTTCAATCATTTTTTCACCATCGGCCAATGACGAAAAATACAGAATTCTATTTACAATTCACTTTCTCTTTCGTTTGCCGCGCTTCCCGCTTACGCCTAGTATGCCCGGCTTCGCGGATTTTTCTCCAACATCAGCGGCGAAAGCTTGAAAAAACCGCGGCGCAAGCGCCATCGTGGCAAAAGGGAGGTCGTTTTTCCTGAAATACTTTCAACGGGCCAAACATATATATTCCCTAGCCTTGCAAAAGAAAGGAAGGGTACGGATGGAAAACGCTGCACCATTGCCAAGAAATCCCGTCGGGTTTTGGCGGCGTCTCGGAGCGTCCCTGCTGGACGGACTGATTATCGGTGTACCTTTGGCTATCGTCAGTTATTGGGTAACAGGCCATACAGACGGAAATCTCGGGACCAATCTGCTCTCCACGCTGTACAGTCTGCTCGTTCCCGTTTTCTGGTACGGCTATACGGTCGGCAAAAGAATCGTCGGCGTGCGCATCGCCAGAGTGGACGGCGAGTCAGTCGGGATCGGCACGATGCTTTTGCGCGTGCTGGTCGGCATGATGCTCGTCTATGGCGTGACGTTTGGTTTGGCGGCCATCGCGAGTCTCATCATGGTCATCGTGCGCAAAGACAAGCGCGCCATTCACGATCTGATCGCAGGTACGTATGTCACTTCGGATCGGCCGCCGCAGGAAGCGGTTGCTGGATAACCGAAACACACGAGCTGTATGGGCGAAGTCTTGTATCATACAAAAAGCCATCTGCCGCTTCGTAGCAGATGGCTTTTCCTTTTATCCGCGAATCGCTGCGATTGCTTTTGCGCGATCAGGCTGGTTGAACACCGCACTGCCCGCGACGAGGACAGTCGCCCCCGCCTCTTCGCACAAGCGCGCTGTTTCGGCATTGACGCCGCCGTCGATCTCGATCTCGACATGCCCCAGTCCGCGCTCGTCCAGCAGCTGACGCAGCTCCTTGATTTTCGGCACGACGGTGCGGATGAAGGTTTGCCCGCCAAATCCGGGATTGACGGTCATCAAAAGCACCATGTCCAGATCCGGCAGCACAGGCTCGATGGTGGAAATCGGAGTAGCCGGATTCAGCACAACGCCGGCCTTCACGCCTTGTTCTTTAATCAGGTAGAGCGTTCTGTGCAGGTGGCGGCACGCTTCCTGATGAACCGTAATCCAGTCCGCCCCGCTTTTGGCAAACTGCGGGATGTAGCGGTCCGGCTCCTCAATCATCAGATGCACGTCCAGCGGCAGCTTGGTCACGGGACGAATCGCCTCGACGATCAAGGGTCCGATCGTGATGTTCGGCACAAAATGTCCATCCATCACATCGACGTGAATCCAGTCTGCTCCCCCGCGCTCGACATCGAGAATCTCCTCGCCCAGACGGGCAAAATCCGCCGACAGGATAGAAGGTGCGATTTTTACCATGGTTTGTTCCTCCGTTGATATTCTTTCAGCTCTTCGCGGAACTGTTTGTAGTGTTCGTAGCGCTCCTCACTCAGCTCGCCAGCGGCCAGTGCCGCCCGGACGGCACATGACGGCTCGCTTACGTGCAGACAGCCGCGGAATTTGCAATCCGGGCTGAGGACGGCAAAGTCGCGGAACGACTCAGCCAGATCCAGCTCGGTAAAATCGATGAACTCCAGCGAGCTGAAGCCTGGCGTGTCGGCCACATAGCCGCCGCCCGGAAGCGGGATCAGCTCGACGTGACGGGTTGTATGCTTGCCGCGCCCCAGCTTTTGGCTGACATCGCCTGTCTGCAAGCTAACGCCGGGGAACAACGTGTTAATCAGCGATGATTTTCCCACTCCTGACTGCCCGGCGAAAACGGTAATCCGGTCGTGCAAAATCGAGCGCACTTCCTCCAGGCCGCGTTCGTCTACTGTCGAAGTCGGAATCACCTGATAGCCGATGGCTTCGTATTGGCGCACGATGGCGTCCACTTCTTCCTGCGACACCTGATCGGCTTTGGACAGCACAATGACGGAATCGATCCCAACGTGCTCGGTATGGGCCAAAAACTTGTCCAAAAGCAGCGAGCTAAACATCGGCTTGTACATGGAAAAGACGAGAACCGCCTGGTCTACATTGGAAATGGGCGGGCGGACCAGCTCATTGGTCCTTTCGCCCACCTCCATGATATAGCCTTCTTCTTCATTGATCGCATCGTAGACGACCCAGTCGCCTACGAGCGGGTTCACCTTGGCGTCTTTTTTCTTGAACAGCCCTCTTGCACGGCAACTGTAGATACGCTCCCCATCGGCTACATAGTAAAAGCCGCTCAGCGCTTTCACAATCCGTCCTTCTGGCATTCATGTCCCTCCACTATCCTACGGCAAGCTGTTATACGAGATCGGAATGGTTTGATAATCCCGGAATGCGGTGTCGTTCTGCCGCTTGATGGTTGCCCGGACGAGCGCGTCTTTTTGCGGCGAAAGGACGACCGGCACATCGTATTCCTTGTTTTCCGCGATGGTTTCCTGCTGGACAACCTTTGCCTCGCCGCGCGCGTCTGTCACTTCGATCTTGACTTCCACGGTCTCGCCCGGTACGACTTCCACGTACACCGTCGCTACAGCAGACTTGGCATCCTGCGGATACTGTCCGTTGCTGACGGTCAGTGGTACGGCTACGCCTTTTTGCACCTGCATGCCCGGGTCGTACGGATGCGTACTCAGCACTTCGCCCGCCTTGTCGGTGGTGTACGTTGGCACTTCCTTGATTTCCCCGACACTCAGTCCTTTTTTGAACAGTTCCACTTGGGCCGCTTCCACCGATTTTCCCCGCACATCCGGCATGGGGACAAACGCTTTGCCTTTGCTGATCGTCACCTTCACACTCGTCTTGCCCGGATACACCTTTTCATTGGCTTCCGGCGACTGCCTGATGACCGTTCCCACTTCGGCCTTGTCGTCCTCTTCTTCGACGAACGTGACCATTTCCAGCTTGAAGCCGTTCTTTTTCAACGTTTCCTCTGCCGTTGCCCGCGGCAGCGTGACCAGATTCGGCATGTCGATCAGCTCCTGGCCTTTGCTGACGTACAAGGTGACGACGGCCTTTTCCTTCAGCCTCATCGGCGGGGCCGGGTCCTGACGGATGACCATGCCTTTTTCGATCGTATCGTCGGCTTCCTCGACGATTTGCGCGACGAGGTTCGCTTCCTGGAGTTTTTTCTCCGCCAGGGATACCTCGATTCCTTCCACATACGGAACCGGCACCTCCGGAACGGACGGAACCACATTCAAAAGAAAGTTGAAGCCAAAGAACGCGAGCACGAAAAACAGTCCAATGCCGCCTGCCCAGACCAGCGCCCTGACCCACCATTTTTTCTCTGGCTTCGCATCCTCGTTTTCTTCAGACAACTCATGCCGGCTGCGCTGTCCGACTCCCGTTCGGCCGTTGGCGTGCCCTTCCAGCATCTCCGGTGTGATAATCGGAACGACGCGGGTCATTTCCTCATCCACCGGGAAGGTCAGCTTTTCTTCGTTCAATCGTTCCGGAAACAGGCACGTCTCCAAATCTTCAAGCATTTCCCGCGCGGAGGCGTATCTGAGAAACGGATCTTTGACCAGCGCCTTCAGGATGACGTTTTCCACGCTTTGCGGAATGTTCGGGTTTACCTGGCGCGGCTCGGGCAGCGGCTCCTGCAAATGCTTGAGCGCCACCGATATCGGCGAATCCCCGGAAAACGGCAGCTCCCCGGTCACCATCTCATACAGCACGATCCCGAGCGAGTAAATATCGGATTTTTCTCCCGTAATCCCGCCGCGCGCCTGCTCCGGAGAAAAGTAATGGACAGAGCCAAGCATGGCGTTCGTATGGGTGATCGTAGCAGAAGTAACGGCGCGCGCGATGCCGAAGTCCGTCACCTTCACTCTGCCATTTTTTCCGATCATGATATTGTGCGGCTTGATGTCTCTGTGAATGATCTGGTTTTGATGCGCGTGATCGAGTGCATCGCAAATTTGCTGGGCGATGCGCACTGCCTCCTCTACGGGCAATGCCCCACGCTGGATAATGACTTCCTTGAGCGTGCAGCCTTCTATGTACTCCATCACCATGTAGTGCGTGTCGCCTTCCTGGCCTACATCGTACACCCCAACCACATTGGGGTGAGACAAGCTTGCCACCGCCTGCGCTTCACGCCGAAACCGATTGACAAAGTCTTCGTCCGTACCAAACTGCGAGCGCAGCACTTTGACGGCCACCGGACGATTCAGGATCAAATCCCTGGCCTTGTATACGATCGCCATACCGCCTCCGCCGACGCGGGATTCCAACTGATACCGTCCTCCCAGTCGTTGACCTTCCATCTCTCTCACCCCTCTTTCTGACCGACATCAAGCTTTTTTTGGACAGCCACCAGCGTAATGTTGTCTTCCCCACCGGCATCCAGCGCTTCCTGCACCAGACCGTCCACTTTTGCTTGCAGCGATATCTGTTTCTGTAACCAATTTTCCAGAGAGGCATGGCCTACCTTGTTCGTGAGACCATCCGAGCAGATGAGGACGACATCGCCCTCCGACCACTCGAACTGTCCCAAATCAATCAACACATCCGGCTCCGTGCCGAGCGAACGCATAATCACGTTTCGATGCGGATGGACCGATGCTTCTTCCTCGGTGATTTGTCCGCTTTTCAACAGCTCGTTCACGAGCGAATGGTCCTCTGTTTTCATCACAAGACCGTCTGCATTGTAAACGTACAGGCGGCTGTCGCCAATGTGGGCGGTAATCACGGAAGATTCTCCCAACAGCGCCGCCACCACAGTCGTCCCCATTCCGCTGCACTCCGGATGGCTGACCGCGTACTCGTAGACTTCCTTGTTGGCGAGCAGGACGGCATTCATCAGCTGCTCGCGCGCGTCTTCCGCGTCGAGCTGTCCATCCAGATGACGCAGTTCTTTTACGATTCGTTCCACAGCAAGGCGACTGGCTATGTCCCCGGCCTGATGGCCGCCCATCCCGTCTGCAACAATAGCCAGCACGCGTCCGTTCAGATCGGCAACACAGGCATAGTAGTCCTCATTTACCTGACGGACGCGGCCAACATGGGATTTCATCGCGATTTCCATGGCTTCACCCCACGGTTTCTTTAGCGTGTTGTGCCCTCAGCTGACCGCAGGCAGCGGCGATATCGCTGCCTTGTTCCCGTCTGATGGTCACATTGATTCCCTTTTCCTCCAAAATGCGTTTGAACTGAAAAATTTCGTTGCGCGGCGTACGCACATAATCGCGCTCGGGCACGTAGTTGACCGGAATCAGGTTGACGTGACAGAGCATGTCTTTGACCAGATCCGCCAGCTCTTCGGCGTGCTCGGGCTGATCGTTTTTCCCGCCGAACAGCCCGTACTCGAAGCTGATCCGGCGACCTGTCTTGTTGATGTAATGACGGCACGCCTCCATCAGCTTGTCAAGCGGAAAGCCCCGGTTGATCGGCATCAGCTTGCTGCGCAGCTCCGTATTGGGCGCGTGCAGGGAGATCGCCAGGTTCACTTGTCCGCCGCGCTCGGCAAACTCGTAAATTTTCGGCACAATTCCGCTGGTCGAGACGGTGATATGGCGGGCGCCGATGTTCAGGCCCCGGTTGTCGTTGATGATCGCCAGAAAGGCCATCAGACTCTCGAAGTTTTCAAACGGCTCGCCAATCCCCATCACGACGACGTGGCTGACGCGCTCGCCCTCCGCATCGAGCTTGCGCTGCGCCATCAGCACCTGGGAAACGATCTCGCCCGCGTCGAGGTTTCGCTTCAGTCCGCCGAGGGTGGAGGCGCAGAAGGTGCAGCCGATCCGGCAGCCGACCTGCGTCGTCACACAGATGCTGTTTCCATAATTGTGGCGCATGATGACCGTTTCGATGGCGTGCCCATCCACGAGCTGGAACAAAAACTTGATCGTGCCGTCTGCGGACACCTGGTGCGTAATTTCTTTCAACGAATCCAGGCGGAACGTCTCGGCGAGCTTTTGCCGCAGGCCCTTGGAAAGATTGCTCATCTCATCAAAGGAAGTCACACGCTTTACGTACAGCCAGTCAAAAATTTGCTGGGCGCGAAAAGCTTTGTCACCTGCGCTGATGAGCCATTCTTTCAATTCGTCTTGCGTCAAACTGTAAATAAGCGGCTTTTCGCCTGTAAATGTCGTGAATGGCATTTCGTTTCCACATCCTCAAAATCATTGCTTGCACAAATCGTCATTCTATCATTGTACCTCGCCTCGCGTCCCGCTTCAAACGGTTTTGGCATCCATTTCAGAAATGCATCCCTTTTCCTAGTGTAAACCAATCTTTAGACGCGCAAACAAAGGCAAAGGAGTGGCATTTTCGCATGTGGCGCGCCACCCCTCTCCTGCTATCTTTTTCGTTTCAGACGCGCGATAAAGAAACCATCACTCTCAAAATGGTGCGGCAAAATCTGCACGCATGCCCCTGTCTCGTCCACATGCGCCCGAGCGGCCTCTGGCAAGTCGTGCGCAAGCGTCTCGTCCAGGACAAACTCCGGGTGCTCCTTGACGAAGCGCTGAACGATCTTCTGGTTTTCCTCCGGCTCAATCGTGCACGTGCTGTACACGAGAACGCCATCTGCTGCAAGCATTGGCGCCAGTGCCTTGAGCAGTTCGTACTGCAACTGGGCAATCGCCCGAACATCCGCTGGCGTTTTGTTCCACTTCAGGTCTGGCTTGCGCCGGATGACGCCGAAGCCCGAGCAAGGCGCGTCGAGCAAAATCCGGTCGAACGTCCCCAGACCTTTGTCGGGCAAATCGAGCGCATCGCTCGTGATCGGCTCGATGATGGAGATACCGAGCCGCTTGGCCGTCTGCGCAATCAGGTCGCGCTTGTGCGGGTGCAGGTCGCACGCCACGATCTGCCCGCGATTTTCCATCAGCTCGGCGATATGCGTCGTTTTCCCGCCCGGAGCCGCGCAGGCGTCGAGGACGCGCATGCCTGGCTTGACCGCAAGCGCAGGCGCTACCAGCATGGAGCTTTCGTCCTGGATGGTGAAGTAGCCTTCATGAAACAGCCGCGAGCCGGCTGCGTGCCCCCCCTCTACCAAAATCGCGTGCGGGCTGAGCGCCGACAGTCTTGCTGCTGTTTCTTCGGCGGCCAGCTTGTCCAGCAATTCGCGCGCGCTTGTTTTCAGCGAGTTGACGCGAATGGAGCTGTGAGGATGGCGGTTATTGGCTTCGCAGATCGCGATCGTCGTCGCTTCGCCGTACACCGCAAGCCATTGCCGAACGAGCCATTCCGGATGGGAATGCGCGACGGCAATCTGCCGGGCGCGGTCGCCTTCGGGCAGGCGCTCCCACACATCCGGCTGGCGCAGCACGTTGCGCAAAACGCCGTTCACCATCGAGGCGATTCCTTGATGCCCCCGGCGCTTCGCCATTTCCACCGCCTCGTGAACGGCTGCCCGCTCAGGGATACGGTCCAGATAGCGGATTTGGTACAGGCTGAGCCGCAGCAGGTTGCGCACCCACGTCTGCACCTTTTTGTTCCCGACAAAGTAGGACAGGACGTGATCGAGCGTGAGCTTCCGCTGGATCGTGCCGTACACCAGCTCCGTCACGAGTCCGGTATCTGCCGCGCTGAGCTGCGCGCGATCCAGAACGCCTTTCAGCTCCAGATTGCTGTAGGACTTGTGTTCCTCGACTCGGTTCAATACATCTAGCGCAATATCACGCGCTCCCTTTTTTGCCACGGGCTATTCTCCTACCTTCGTGCCGATTTCGATGCTGCTGCCCGCCCCGCGCAAAAAGTCGTGAGCGCTCATCCGCTTTTTGCCTTCCGGCTGCAATTCGGTTATTTTGACCGCCCCGCTGCCGCATGCCACAACCAGGCCATCTTCCTCGCGGGCGATAATCGTTCCCGGTGCTTCGCCATGGCCAGCTTCGGGCATTTTTTCCACCCACCACAGCTTCCACACTTTTCCCGCATAGGTCGTGAAAGCGACAGGCCATGGGTTCAGGCCGCGCACCTGGTTGTAGATTTGCGCGGCGGATTTCGTCCAGTCAATCTTTTCGTCGGTCCGCTTGATATTCGGCGCGAACGTCGCAGCGGAGTGGTCCTGGGCTTCCGGCTGAATCTCCCCTGCCAGAAGTCTGGGCACCGTCTCAAGCAAAAGCCGGTAGCCAGCCGCCGCCAGCTTGTCATGCAAAAGTCCGACCGTATCGCGTTCCTCGATGGGCACGACGACCTTGGACAGCATGTCCCCTGCGTCCAGCGCCTCCACCATGTACATGATCGTCACGCCCGACTCGGTCTCGCCGTCGATAATCGCTTTGTGGATCGGCGCCCCTCCGCGATATTTCGGCAAAAGCGAAGCGTGCACATTGATGCAGCCATACTTTGGCGCCTCCAACAATCGCTTGGGCAAAATTTGTCCGTAGGCGGCGGTTACGATCAGGTCGGGGGACAGCGCCAGCACTTCCTCCAGCGCTTCCTCTGCCTTGATTTTTTCCGGCTGCAAAACGGCCAGTCCATGACGCAAAGCCGCCTCCTTGACGGGGGGCGGCGTCAGCACTTGCTTGCGTCCTACGGGACGATCCGGTTGTGTCACGACTCCAATCACGTGATAGCCTGCTTCGATGAGCGCATTGAGGCTCGAAACCGCGAAGTCAGGCGTCCCCATAAACAGGATGCGAGCATCTCTCAAATCGGTTATTCCCCTTCCTCTTCCGGGTTTACCTGATAGACCTTGTCGGCTACGTCGATGAACAGCACGCCATTCAGGTGATCGATCTCATGCTGGGCGCAGCGGGACAACAAGTCTTCGGCCTCCAGCTCGATTTCGTTGCCGAAGCGGTCCTGGCCGCGCAGCTTGATCCATTGGTGGCGGAGAACATCACCGCGCAAGCCCGGGATGCTCAGGCAGCCTTCCGGATAGTCGAACTGCTCGCCTTTGTAGTCGACGATTTCCGGGTTGACCATCTCAATCAGCCCGTCGCCGCAATCCATGACAATCACGCGTTTGGAGATGCCTACCTGCGGAGCAGCCAAGCCTACGCCATCTGCATCGTACATCGTGTCCGCCATGTCGTCCAACAGCTTGTGCAGGTTGGAATTGAACTTGGTCACCTTCATTGCCTTTTCGCGCAAAATCGGATCTGGATGTTTGACAATTGTGCGAATCGCCATGTGAATCGTATCCTCCCTAAAGCAGTACGTACGGATCAACGTCAATCGTCATCCATACCTTCTGCTGTTTGTTCCACTCTTCAAATGCCGCCGTCGCCTGGGCAAGCAGGTCGAACAGTTGCGGTTCATCCCGATATTTTAGCATGATCTGAAAACGAAATCTATCCTTCACGCGCGCAATGGGCGATGCGACCGGACCGAGCACGATCGTCGTCTGCGCGAGCCGCGGCCGCAAAAAATCCGCCATCGTATGCGCGCCACGAATGACGACAGGCACTTCCTCATGGCTGAACGTAATCAGCACCAGCCGGAAATAGGGCGGATACCCTGTACGCCTGCGCTGCATCATTTCCGCCTGGTAGAACGCCGGATAGTCATGCCGCGTGGCGTGAACGATGCTGTAATGCTCAGGCGTATACGTCTGAATCACGACATCTCCCGCCAACTCGTGCCGACCCGCGCGCCCCCCGACCTGCGTGAGCAGCTGAAACGTCTTTTCCGCCGCGCGAAAATCAGGCAAATGCAGCGAGCTGTCCGCCGCGATAATGCCTGCCAAAGTCACGCGCGGAAAATCGAGTCCTTTGGCAATCATTTGCGTTCCGAGCAGCACATCGCCCTGCCCGTTGCGGAATTTGTTCAATAGCTCCTCATGCGCCCCTTTGCGCGACGTCGTATCCACATCCATGCGAATGACACGGATGCCGGGGAACAGCTTCGCCAGTTCCGCCTCGACTTTTTGCGTCCCTGTGCCGAAAAAGCGGATATGCTCGCTCTGGCATTCCGGACAGTGCGCCGGCTGGGCGATTGTGTACCCGCAGTAATGGCAGCGCGCCGTATGGTTCGTTTTATGGTAGGTCAAGGAGATGTCGCAGTGAATGCAGCGCATCGTATAGCCGCAGGAACGGCACATGACAAACGTGGAAAAGCCGCGGCGATTGAGGAAAATGACCATCTGCTCGCCTTTTTGCAGCCGATCGTCAATCATTTCATGCAGCTTGCGGCTGAACATGGAGCGATTTTCTGCATGCAGCTCCTCGCGCATGTCGACGACGTGTACCTGCGGCATCGGGCGGTTGCCCACCCGCTCCGGCATCTCCAGCAACTCGTATCGGCCACGCGTGGCCAGAGCGTACGTCTCCAAAGCAGGGGTCGCGCTCCCCATGAGCAGGACAGCGTCGTTTCGTTTCGCGCGCCAGAGGGCGACTTCCCGCGCGTGATAGCGCGGCGTCTCTTCCTGCTTGTAGGAGCTTTCATGCTCCTCGTCAATCACGATCAGGCCGACATGGCGAAACGGAGCGAAAATAGCCGAGCGCGCCCCGACGACGACTTTGACCTGGTTGCGAATAATTTTGCGCCACTCGTCGTAGCGCTCTCCCTGCGACAAGGCGCTGTGCAGAACGGCGACATCGGCACCAAACCGCGCCTTGAACCGCTCCACCATTTGCGGCGTCAAGGAAATTTCCGGGACGAGAAAAATCGCCTCGCGTCCCTTTGCCAGCGTCTGTTCGATCGCTTCCAGATACACTTCCGTCTTGCCGCTGCCTGTTACGCCATGCAGCAAGTACGAGGCGTACGTGCCCGTTTTTATCGATTGCAAAATCGGTGCCAAAACCTTTTGCTGTAGGAGGGTAAACGCCGGCTTCGGCTTGTCGGAAAAACGGCGATGGGCATACGGATCGCGGTATACTTCCACCTGCTCAATGGCGACGAACCCCTTTTTTTCCAGACTTTTCAGCGATGCACGGCTGATTCCGTACTCCGCTTGCAGCATCTGGGTAGACAAAGACTGGCCTGCATGCACCTGGAAAAGCTCAAGCGCTCTTCTCATCTGCTCCGCGCGCGCCGGCAAGGAACGGATCGCTTCCGCCAGCTCAGCGCTACTCAACAGGCTGCGCACAAACGATTGCTGCTTGCGCGTAATCCGGTCCGTAACCTGGTATTCGGTCGCCAGAAGTCCGCTCGCAATCCAGCCCGGCACGAGCATATACTCGTCGGGGAACCGCTTTTCCACCTCTGCGAGCGGAAGCTGCCGTTTGCGCGCCAACTCCCACAACAGCCCCGAGTTGCCGCACACGTCTGCCTCCAGCGCTTCGGTGGCGATCAGCCATTTCTCCGACTTGCCCTTCAAGACAGCCGGGATCATCGCCTGCACGGCTGTCACCCACGGGCATACGTATTGTCTGGACATCCACTCGCCAAGCTCCAGCAGCTCTGGCGTGAGCGGAGGGGTATCGTCCAGCACCTGTTCGATATCCTTCAGGCGCGAGGAGGCGATTTCCCCCTCCGCCTGCTCCACAATCCCGATCACGTAGCCTTGCAGCTTGCGCGGGCCAAACGGGACAATGACCCTGCTGCCTACCTGGATCAACGGGCTTAGCCAGGACGGTACCTTGTAGTCAAAAGGGCGGTTCGTTCGATTGACCGGTACGTCCACAAACACCTGGGCGATCATGACAGCTGAGACAGCGGCTTGTGCTGTAGCTTCAACAACACGGCATCAAACAGCTTGTCGGCCACAGCCCGCTTGCTCTGTTTATCCAGCGCCACTTGCTCGCCGTCCCGCGTCAAAAAGGTGACGATGTTCGTATCGCTCCCCATTCCCGCCCCTTCCAGGAGGACGTTGTTGGCGACGATCATATCGAGGTTTTTCCGTTCCAGCTTCGACTGCGCATGACGCAGCACATCCTGGGTCTCGGCAGCAAACCCGACGACAAACTGCTTCGTTTTGCGCTCGCCAATCGTCTGTAAAATATCCGGCGCTTTGTCCAGCTCCAGCACGAAGGGGCCGTCGCCTTTTTTCATTTTATGCGCCTGCACCGTTTTCGGCCGATAGTCGGACACGGCAGCCGACTTCACGATGATATCGCTCTCTGGCAAATGCGCCATGACGGCATCGAACATCTCCTGGACCGATTCTACGGCAACGAACTCGACACCGTCTGGCCGCGGCAATGCGGTCGGGCCGCTAATCAGCGTCACCTTCGCTCCTCTGTCGCGGGCAGCCTCCGCAATGGCGTAGCCCATTTTGCCTGACGCGTGGTTGGTGATGTAGCGAACCGGGTCGATCTTTTCCCGGGTCGGTCCGGCCGTGACCAAGACGTGCTTGTCCCGAAGATCTTGCTTGGCGGCTTTTGCTTTTCCGTTCGCCTCTCGCCCTGCTTGTTGCGCAAACCAGCGTTGCACCGCTTCAACGATTTCCTCCGGCTCGGCCAGACGCCCTTTGCCCACCCAGCCACATGCGAGCAGCCCTACGCCCGGCTCCACAAACTGGTAGCCAAACGACGCCAGCTTTTCCCGATTGGCTACCACTGCCGGATGCTCGTACATGTTCACGTTCATGGCAGGTGCGATCATCACCGGAGCTTTCGTCGCCAGCAAGGTCGTCGTCAGCATGTCGTCGGCAATCCCATTGGCCAGTTTGCCGATCAAATTGGCCGTCGCAGGAGCGATCAGCACGAGGTCGGCCTTGTCCGCCAGCTCGATGTGGCTGATGACATGCGGGTCCGGCTCCGAAAAAGTATCGGTATAGACAGGCTGATGAGACAGCGCCTGAAACGTCGCTGGCTGAACGAATTTCATCGCATTTTCCGTCAGGATGACATGCACCTGTGCGCCGGCCTGCGTCAGCTTGCTGGTGAGCGCTGCCGCCTTGTAAGCCGCGATCCCGCCACAGACTCCCAGCACAATGCGTTTTTCTGCGAGCGAATTCATCTGTACCTCCCCTTTCTTCCCTATCCGAAATCGGAAAAAAACAACCTGCATACAGGTTGTTTTTTTCAAGGCATGCTCTTATTTACGACTATTTACGTCCGTCCAAAAACTCGTGTACCAGTTCGTCGGAAATAAACTCTTCCAGCGCCACGCCGACAAACTTTTTCGATTTGGGCTTGGCTACCTGCACTTCGCTGTTTTCACGCAATTGGCGGGCGCGCTTGGACGCCACGGTCACCAGGATGTACTTGCTTTCCGCTTTTGCAGTCAACTCGTCGATAGATGGATACAGCATAAAACTACTCAACCTCCTTCAACCATTTGCGATATTTGTGAACCTGGCGCTCTTTTTTCAGGTGCTCGGCGGTGATAATCGCCTGAATGCGATCGCAGGCCAATTCGATCACGTCGTTGACCACGACGTAGTCGTAATGATCCATCAGCTCGATTTCAGCACGGGCGACTTCCATCCGCTTGCGAATCACCTCTTCCGTCTCCGTCCCTCGGCCCACGATCCGGTTTTCCAGCTCGTTCAGATCAGGCGGGGCCAGGAACAGGAACGTCCCTTGCGGAAAGCGCTGCTTCACCTGCAACGCGCCCTGGACTTCGATCTCCAGAATGACGTCGCGCCCTTCGTTGAGCATCTCCTCCACAAACTTGCGGGGGGTTCCGTAGAAGTTTCCTACGTACTCGGCCCACTCCAGCAGATCGTCCTGCTCAATCATTTGCTGAAACTCTTGCTTCGTCTTGAAAAAGTAATTCACTCCTTCCACCTCGCCCGGGCGCGGAGAACGGGTGGTAGCCGATACGGAGTACACCAGCTCGGGCATTCTTTCCCGAAGCGCCTTGCATACCGTACCTTTCCCCACTCCCGCAGGTCCGGAGAGAATCAAAAGGAGACCGCGATCAACCATGCTCATTGTTTACACTCCTACTTTATTCGTCCGATTCGTCATCCTTCGTCGAGAGGCGCTGTGCCACTGTTTCCGGCTGTACCGCTGACAAAATGACATGATCGCTATCTGTAATAATCACAGCACGCGTCCGGCGTCCGTAGGTTGCGTCCACGAGCATGTTGCGATCGCGCGCTTCCTGGATAATCCGTTTGATCGGAGCGGATTCCGGACTTACAATGGAAATAATGCGGTTGGCATTGACGATATTGCCAAATCCGATATTGATTAGCTTGATTGCCATAACGGCCCAGCCCATCCTTTCATGCTACTCGACGTTCTGTACTTGCTCTCTCATTTTCTCCAGTTCCGTCTTGATTTCGACAGCGAGGTGGGAGATGGGCAAACCATTCGCCTTGGAAGCAATCGTATTGGCTTCCCGGTTCATTTCCTGGAGCAAAAAATCCAGCTTTCGCCCGACCGCTTCGCTTGCTTCCAACTGTGTGGCAAACTGGAGACAATGGCTTTCCAGGCGGGTAATCTCCTCGCTGATATCGCTCTTGTCAGCGAAAAAAGCAACCTCCTGGGCCACGCGGGCAAGATCCAACTCAAAAGGCGCCTGGCTGGCCCATTCGCTGAGTCGCTGGCGCAGGCGGGTCTGGTACTCCTCGATTCCCAGAGGAGCCAACTGCTGAAGCTCTTTGACCCACGCTCGAATCTGTGCGAGCCGAGCGGATAAATCAGCGTACAGTTGTCTGCCCTCCGCTTCTTTCATGGAGAGCAAATCGACCGCTGCTGCCTTGACCTGGTCCAGCAGCCATTCGGCCACGTCGTCACTGTCTTCTGCCATTTCGTTTGTATGTAACACGCCAGGGAAGAGCAAAAGCTCCTTCACGCCAAGCGGCCCCTCCAGAGAAAAGCGCTCAGCCATCGTGCGCGACAGCGAGACGAGCTGCTCGGCCAGCTGCCAATCGATCGCGACAGCAGAAGCCGCCTGGCTGTTCCCGTCCATCGCGATGGTCACGTCGACACGACCTCTGCGGACGTACTGGCTTACCAGCTTGCGCACCTGATCCTCCAGCATGCTCCAGGCTTTTGGCAGGCGTACCTGTATCTCGGTATACCGATGATTGACAGCGCGAATCTCCACCGTCAACCGCACAGTGCCCTTGCTCTCCTCTTTCCGTCCATAACCTGTCATGCTTCGAACCATCGTTTTCACTTCCACAGACGCAAAATCGTTAATTTATTATAGGAGACAACTCTTGGCAGTGTCAACCGAAGCCGCAGAGCGACAACGAGATTCCTCCCTTCCCTGCTTTATGCTACACTGTGACTGGCAACCATTTTTTTCGTTCCGGGCATTTTTAACCATTGAGGTGAATTGATTGTGGCATTTGATGGCGTAGTAACCCGTGCTGTCGTGCGGGAGTTACATAAATGTGTCGGCGGTCGCATCTCCAAAATCCACCAGCCGCACCATAGCGATATTGTCATGCAAGTCCGAACGCCGGGAGAAACCGTCAAGCTTCTCTTGTCTGCCAATCCGACGTATCCCCGCATGCACATCACGACGGAAGAGTTTACCAACCCGCTGGAAGCCCCGATGTTCTGCATGCTGCTGCGCAAGCATTGCGAGGGCGGGCTGATCGAATCCATCGAACAAATCGGCATGGAGCGGATTATCCACATCGATATTCGCACCCGCGACGAACTGGGAGACACGGCGACACGCCGTCTGATTATGGAAATCATGGGCAAGCACAGCAATATCATTCTCGTCGATCCGGCAACGGGAACGATTCTCGACAGTGCCATGCACGTGACGCTGGCGATCAGCCAATACCGGCAAGTCACGCCCGGACGTCAGTACGTCTCCCCGCCGAGCCAGGACAAGCGCGACCCGCTCGCCGTGACCGAGCAAGAGTTCCTGGCCTCCCTCGACTGGAACAGCGGGCGGCTGGACAAGCAGATCGTCGACGGCTACACGGGCATCAGCCCGCTTTTGGCGAAGGAGATTGTCTTCCGGGCGAAGCTGGCCAACCGCGAGACGTTGTGGCAAGCCTTTTCCTCCGTCATGGCGGCAGTCAAGGATCACAGCTACGCGCCTGCGATCGTGGAACGCGCCGACAAAGCGTATTTTCACGTCGTCGAGTTGACCCATCTGACCGATGGCGACGGCACTGTCACGCCGTATCCTTCCGTGCAAGCCTGCCTGCAGGCCTACTACGAGGGCAAAGCGCTGCGCGACACGGTCAAGCAGCGCGCCCACGACCTGATTCGCTTCGTTACGGCCGAGCGCAACAAAAATGAAAAAAAGATCGAAAAGCTGGAGCAAACCTTGCAGGAGGCGCGCGACGCGGAACTGTTCCGCCTGTACGGCGAGCTGATTACCGCCAACATGCATCGGTTGAAGCGCGGCGACACGGAGCTGGTCACCGTCAACTGGTACGATGAAGCCGGGGCCACCGTCACCATCCCGCTCGACCCGTTGAAGACCCCTTCGGAAAATTTGCAAGCCTATTACAAGCGGTACAACAAAGCAAAAAACAGTCTGCAAATCGTCAGCGAGCAGATCGAGCAGGCCAAAGCCGAAATCCTCTACCTGGACGGTCTGTTGGTTCAGCTCAGTCACGCCAGTCTGAAGGAAGCGGAAGAAATCCGCGACGAGCTGATCGAGCAAGGCTACATGCGCGACCGGAAAAAGCGCGGACCGCGCAAGAAAAAGGACGCGCGACCGGAGCTGGAGCGGTACGTCTCGTCAGACGGCACCGAGATTCTGGTAGGAAAAAACAACAAGCAAAATGAGTTTCTGACGAACAAGCTGGCGGCCGCGCATGAAACGTGGCTGCATACGAAAGACATTCCCGGCTCCCACGTCGTCATCCGCGCCCGCGCGTTTTCCGATCAGACCTTGCTGGAGGCCGCCAATCTCGCAGCCTATTTCAGCCGCGCCAAAGAAGGCAGTCAGATTCCTGTCGACTACACCCTGATCCGGCATGTCAAAAAACCGAGCGGCGCAAAGCCGGGCTTCGTCATTTACGAACAGCAGCGCACCTTGTACGTCACCCCGGATGAAGCGCTCGTCCGCCGTCTGAAAGCGAACGCTTCCTCCACGCATAGCGAGACTTCCTAAGCTCATACTAAGAGCATGACCCGCTTGCTTGCCTTTCGTGCTGCTTGCTGCTTTTGTCCGGCTTCGCCTTTGCAGCCATACGTTTGCTTGCGGGACTGACGGGATTGGTTCGTGTTTGCCTTGTCGGTCTCGCCGCTTCCTGCCTGGCCAGCCCTACGGATGATCGAGCGTGGTGTTTACGGCATTTTGCCATCGCAGTGGTCAAGAGCTTGTTGCACGCTTCCTTTTGCAACCAACCAAGATTCCAGCTCATTTTCAATTTAGGAAGGAGGATCAGGATGAACGTCATCGGCATCATCCAGACGGATTTAAACGAATTCAGCGTATTGTTTGAGCCGCAAAACGGCGGGCAAGGCGGAACCGACGGCGGTGGACAGAACGGCGGCGGGCAGCAATCGAGTGGCGGCGGGCAAGATTTTCAGGACAGCGACTCCATGTTCCTCAGTTTTCTCGACGAGCAGCCAAGCTCCGGCGAAGGAAGCGGGCAAAGCCGTCAGGCAAACCAGGGCCAAGGACAGCAAGGCGGCCCACAGGAATTGACCGTCCGCATCAAAGGGATACCGGAAGGCCAAAAAGCAAACTTTTTGCAGATGTATCAAATCCTGCAGGACGCGCAGGATTCCCAAGCGCTGGAGCAAAGCCTGACGATCGTGAACACTGACCAACAGGACGGTCAGGATGCGAGTCGCAGACAAAGCCAAGGCCAGGGACACGGCTCCGGCAAGCAAAACAAAACGACCCATTGAGACAACCAACGCCTTGGGCCTCGCCTCGATCCGAGCCTCAGGCATAAAAAAACCACCTGGAAAGTCTCCAAGTGGTTTTTTCACGTTATCCGTCATTCTTTGCTTGTGGCGTACTGCCAAGTCCCCGCTCTGCCGTTGACCTCATGTTTCTGTAACCTGCGCTCGCACAGGTGGGTGACCCCTCTGCCCTTCAGCCTTCCCATGCATCCCCAAAAGGGAGGTGGGCCTGACATCCATCGCAAATTTCCGTCTCCCGAAAAACACGTATAAGGTTAGAAACATTTATGGCCTTACGTACATCGCAGGATCTTGCTATCCCTACTTTACCACACAATTCATGCTCGCTCAACGTATATTCTTCCCTGCTTCTTTCCCATTCTGCATGCAGCGAAGAACCAGGCCGGCGCATTCACGAGCTGAGCCGAGCATCCTTACGCCTCCGTCGCGCTTACGTCCGTTTCATTTTGGCGCGAACGAGCGATTGAAACGCGGGATCGGCGACCAGAGCGGGCTGCTGCTGCTTTTCCCAGGCGAGCGCATACTCCAGGCCATTAAAATGGCATCGTCCCAACCCCTCCTTCGTGACGGCATAGGCCTGTCTCGGCAAACGCCGCACGGCAGCCACCAGCGCTTCCACCTCCTGCTCGATGAGCGCCGGCTCCACCGCCCGATAGATCAAGCCGATTCTCTCGGCCGTTTGCCCTGAAATCTTCTCCCCGAGCAGAGCCAGCCGTTTGGCCCATGCGGTTCCTACCAGCTGCGGCAACAAATACGTGCCGCCAAAATCGGTAGTGAGTCCGATCTGGACGAACGGCTCCTGCAGCACAGCATCGGTCGCAGCAATGACAAAATCGGCGTGCAGCGCCAGGTTGAGCCCCGCTCCGACCGCAACCCCTTCGACGACGGCAATCACCGGCTTCGGCATCTGATGCAGCCGCCAAATAAAATCATTGATGACCGCAAGCGCCTCATCCGCCTCGCTTTTCTCGCGCAAAGCGGTCAGTACGGTCAAATCAGCGCCGGAGCAAAAATTGCCGCCTGCTCCCCTCAGAAGGAGCACTTCCACCTCCGGATCATCCGCCGCCTCTGCCAGCGCCTTTTGCAACAGCGAAAACATCTCGACCGTCATCGCATTCAGCACGCGGGGCCGATTGAGCGTGATCGTGCAAATTCCCTCTTCCTTTTTCACCAACAGCGGGTTTGTTTGGACCTCTTGCTCCATTTTTGCCTCTTCTCCTTCCCATGGGGACGATGTTCCGCTCTCGCCTAAACAAAGCTGTCTTGCTAGATTTTCGTGATGAATGACCATTCACCCTGCTTTTTGCAGGAAAATTACGAAAAAAGCCGTCCTGGGCGAACGGCTCTTCCCTGGCCCCACCGATTCATTTCACGAACCGAAACGTAAGCGGGTAGCGATAGGTTTTCCCTTCGTTTGCCCGGACAGCGGCGATCACGACAAAGACGATCCAGAACAAGAACAGGGCCACCCATAAGATCACACCGATCAAGACAAGGACGAGGACGCTGGAAATGACGGCGTAAATCGTGACCGAGATACCGAAATTGAGCGCTTCCTTTCCATGCTCCTGAAAAAAGACGCCTTCGTCTTGTTTGAACAGCCAGAGCAACAGCGGTCCCAGCACATTGCCAAATGGGATAAGAAGGCCGAGCAGAGCGGACAGATGCACGATCATGGCCCACATTCGCTCCTCTTTTCCGACCAGATGGTTCATTTGCATTCCCCCATTCCTTCGTTACTGTAGTCTACGATGCCATCTGGGCAAACTTGCGGAAAAACGAAAAAAGCGCCGCAAAAGGCGCTTTTTTCGATGAATTAGTATTTGCTGTCGTGACCGTGTCCACCCCAAGAGGACCCGTAACCGCCTTGTCCGCAGCTTTCTCCGTATTGGTGATGATGACCGCAACTGCTGCGGCCGGTTTTACATTCCGTTCTGTAGTAAGGCTTGTAGTAGCAATGTTTTTTGTAGTATTTCTTCTTGCAGCACTTCTTGTAGTAGCAATTGCAATGAGACTTTCTGCATCCGCAACCCATGAACCTCACCCCCTCCTGTTCGTTACATCTACAACGTATGTAGGTGAAGGTGCATCGGCATGGTACACTTGTCTATTCTTTGGTCAAAATGAGCGGATGTCCTGTCTGAAACACAACAAAACCGGCAGGACAGCTGCCGGTCGATTTTGGTGATGGGGAAAACCTAAAAAAGCTCTGGCAACGAACCAGAAAATAAGGGCGTGTAGGCGTAAAACCTTATTGCGTCACAATTTTTCGCAGGGCATTGATCCCGTGATGATCGGGAATTTCCTGATATTCTTTTACTTTTGGCAACGTCAGCAAATGAGGTCTGACCATATAGCCTGGCTTCGAGATATAGACGACATCGCAATTCGTGATCAGATCGAACACGTCGGGATGATTCGCTTCGATCGTCCGGATATCCAGATGCGTGATGCCTGCATTGTACAAGTCATGGATCATGCCAGCCGCGCCGCGGATCGTTGCGCAAACCAGTCCGACTTTGGTATGGCGGGGATACGCCTCCATGGCCGGGATGACGGTAGTCGGATCGGGAATAAAATCGAGGCTGACCACAGGCGGAGCCTCGGGGGGCAAGCGGTGCTTCATGCGCAAATTAACGGAAGGATGAGTAACGATCGCCTTGTATTGCTGCAAAAAGCTCGGGTCCTGTTCGACTCGCTGGGAAAAATCATCGAAGGTCCGCCCCTCCAGCATGACGCTGGGGAGATGGTACTGCACCAGACGCAAATATTCGGCAAGCTCCAACTCGGTGAACCGTAAAAACAGGACGGGAAACTGGTTGATTTCCTGCATGACGGAAGAGAGAACGCGGGAAAATTCATCCATGGAATACCCCATGGCCTTGACTTTGTGCAGCGTCTCTTTCGCCAGCAAGGCGAGATGGGCGGGATTGCGGGTCAGTTGAGGATCGTTGATAATGTTGCTGACGATGGTCCCTCGCCCCTGGCGCGAATCGACCATTCCTTCCTGCTGCAAGCGTAGATACACGCTGCGGACCGTGTTGTAATTGATTTTCAGCTGCGCCGCCAGCTCTCTGACCGTCGGCAACTGCTCATTGGGCGCAAGCTCTCCGCTGCGAATCGAGGAGGCAATTTGTTGATAGAGCTGTTCGTGGTAGGAAACATTCGAATCCTTTTGCAGGGTCAGGCGTAGCATGAATTCACCTCTTCATCCATCGTTGAAACCATCGTATATGAATTTTGAATCGAACGTCAATAGAAGCTGGCAGCATGAAGCTCGCCGCGACGGCCATACTAAGGCAGATCACACATGGCGAGAAAGAAGGTGTCTTGATGGGAGAACAAAGCCGTTTTCGAGAAGGCGACAAATCGCCCAAAAACGCAGTGTACATGGAAATCGGGGAAACGGGCGCGAGCGTGCAGGACCCGATGATTATCGAACTGGACAAAGGCGAAAAGTTTCCCGCGACCCGCAACAAAAACCGGGTCTGGACCCAAAAGTAGGGGCACATCAGCAAGAAAACCAACCTGGCCGCAAACAGCTAGGTTGGTTTCTTCTTAATCCTTGTCTTCTTCGTCTTCGCTGTCTTCCTCGTCCTCATCGTCACCACTCACATAGACGATGGTAACGCCAAGGCTCTCCAGAAGGGCCAGGACTTCCCTGTTCAGCTCCTGATCCATGAGCAGTCCCAGGCTCTCCACCAGCTCAAGCTCCTCCAGATCGCCGCGCTCGGCATCCTCAATCAGCTCGATGACCTCGGTCATTCGCTTTTTCTCCAGGACAGCCATCAGTTCATCTCTTGTCATCTCGTGTTTCCCACCTCGATTTCTCTACGCTATGCTTTATAATATAGTACAGAAACAAACCGTTGAAAACAGAGCGGTCACGACCTTGTGGGTAACGGCAAAAAGCGCAGCCGCTTGCCCGAAAGCGTCGAGGCGTTTTTTCTACAAAAAGAGCGAGGTGAAGTCCATCATGTATCCTGAGCCGTATCTGGACTACCTGGTTCAGTTTCATGTCGAACGCGACTATTTCGAGTGCCACGAAATTTTGGAAGAGTATTGGAAAAGCGCCCCGCCAAAGGAGCGGCAGTCTGTCTGGGTCGGCTTGATTCAAATTGCTGTCGGGCTGTACCACCATAGGCGCGGCAACGTAACCGGCGCCCGCAAAATGCTTGCCAGCGCCTGCACCCTCGTGAAGCGGCACCACGAGGATGTGGAACGACTGGGCTTGGACAGTACCGCCCTGGAGCGCTTGCTGACCGAGCGCCTGGAGGAGATCAACAACGGTCTGCCCTACCGCAGCATCGCCTTGCCGATGCAAGCAGCCGAACTGATTGCCGCCTACAAAGCCGCTTGTGCCAAGCAAAACCAACCCGAGTATCGCGACAGCGACATGAGCGATCCGTTTTTGCTGCACAAACACACCTTGCGCGACCGCAGCGACGTCCTCGCGGAACGAGAGCGGCAGCTACAGCTCCGCCAGGGAAAACAGAACGATTCCGATTCCGATTCCGTGACTTGATGCGATCACTCTGCGACAAAAACGGCCGGAATCGCCTCACTGAACCAAAATGCTCCGCTCCCTTTGAAAAAGCGGACGCCGGCATCCCGCGCCCGAGCCGCCTGCACGGTCAGCAAAGCGAGTGTGTCCTCCGGCAACCCGATGTCTTCGACCTTGCCAGCAAGCTGGACAAGCTCGCTTGCGATCGGCAAAAGTCCCTCGCTGAGCGCTTGCGACACCAGCTTGGCGTGCGTGCCGTAATACAGGCGCTCTGGCGGCTCTGCCTCTGTGAGCCGAGCGGCCGTCCTGGTCGGCGCAAAGCCGTACGTGGCGCGAATCCATTCGCCCCCGTCCCACTCGATCTGCCGCTCCGGGTCCTTTTCCACCACCTGCCACAGATCGGAGCGACTGAGATTCGCCCAGCCCGTGATCGCGCGCAACGAAGCGAGCAAGGGTCCTGTCGGCGTAAAACCGTATGTATCGAAGTAAAGCTGGACGTGCTCGTTTTTTTGCCGCAGGATACTGAGCAGCCGTTTGCGCAGCGTGATTTCCGCTTGTTGCGCCAGCAAGATTCCTCCCCCTTCCTCTCTTGACCCGCTAATAGATCCAGAAAACAACAGCCAATGCCAAGCCCAAATCCGCCAGCAAATGGCTGAACCAGGTCGGGTAGATGGACGGAAACACGCCCTTCATCCAGCCCCAGATCACTCCGGCGCCGTACACGGCGGTCGTAAGCAGCAAGCCTTGCCAAAAACCGAACAAGGCTGTCGTGATAATCAGGTGGTACAACGTGTAAAAAAAGCTCGTGAGCAGGACGGAGGCGACACGAGAGAGCGAACGCAGCATTCGCTGCAAAACAAAGCCTCGCCAGAACAACTCCTCCAGAAGCGAATTGACGACCACCAGATACAGCGCAAACAAGCCGACCCAGTTGCGGTTCAGCCCCCACGACTCCAGCCCGGCCCGCACGATGTCCGGCCTTCCCTCCGCCTGCAAAACCAGCCACAGCCCCGCCTGGATACCTGTGAAAAACAGCAGTCCCAGCCCGATCCCGAAAAGCGCCCCCCGTTTTTCGAAGCGCCCCCATGCCAGGCGCCAGTGCTCCTGCAAGCTTTTTTCCCACCAGCCGTGCAAAAGCGGGATTCCTACACAAACCACCAAATGAAACGAAACAAACGTGACAAACAAGCTGTGTCGCTCTACCAGCCCGTAAAAAATGGCGAGCGTGGCAGCAAACCCATACCCGATCAAAAGAAGCAGTGTACGTTTTCGCGCCATGTTCGATAAGCTCCTTTGCTGCATCATCGCCGCCCATTTTTCCTGTAATGTGCCCGTTATTACCAGGAAGCATACATCGATTGACAATCAATATACAAATATTTGGGCAGATGCTATACTGAGTGATACCGTTTTGAAAAAAATCGATCGGTTCAATTTTTTTGTTACAACTTTATCAAAGAGAGGGAGTGGTCTCCTCTTGTGGCGCAACCGAACCTTTCTCTTGCTGATGACAGGCGAGATCGTCGCTGGGGCAGGCATGTGGATTTCCATTATTGCCAATTTGTCGTTCATGCAGAGCCTGATCCCTTCCGAAACCGTGAAGGGGCTGATTTTGATGACCGGCCTGATCGCAAGCATCCTGCTTGCTCCGAAAGCAGGCGTCGTCATCGACATGTACGACAAAGGAAAAATCATGCTCTGTGCCAGCCTGGCGCGAATTTTAAGCCCTGTGTGCATGTTTCCCGCGCTCGCCTACGATTCGATGGTGTGGATGATCGTCTCGCTGATCGTCATGCAAGTGTCGGCGGCGTTTTACTTTCCGACCGTGCAAGCCTCCCTGCCTGCCATCTTGACCCAGGATGAACTGCTGAAAGCGAACAGCGCCTACTTGAACATTTCCACGCTGTCGCGCATCGGCGGAACGGCCCTCGGGGGAATTCTCGTCGCCTCCATGGAGCTGTCCATGCTGTACGTCTGTTCGATGCTTGCGTACGCGATTCTCGCCGTCGTCACGCTGTTCCTGCGCATTCCTCCTGTCGCCTCGCGCAACCGGAAGGAAAAAGTGGAGTTTCGCGAAGTGCTGACGATGGCCCGCAAAGACCCGGCGCTGTTTGTCGGGCTTATCAACAACGGGTTGATTACGCTGTTTTTGGGCGGCATCAATTTGTTGATTCTCAACCTCAGCGAACTCCAGCAGGCGCCTCAGCTCATGGGCTGGATTTACGCCGTAGAAGGAACGAGCATCCTCATCGGCGGTCTGCTTGCCAAGCGGTGGATCGGCGGCAAAAACCTGGTCGCAGCCTCGACACTCATGCTGTTTTTCTTTGCCCTCTCGCAATTCGGGATGTCGTTTGCCGATCACAAAGTGATGGTGCTGTCCTCTTTTTCCCTGTTCGGCTTTGTCGTCGCCTTCTTTTTCCCGGTGATCGCGACGATCTTTCAGAAGCGGCTGCCCGCCCACCAGCACGGACGGTTTTTCTCTTTCAAAAGCATGCTGGATCGCGCCTGTTTCCTGCTCGCGCTCGGGATCACCGGAATCGGCCTGGATTTGCTCGGGATCAACGGCTACTTGCTGTTTATCGGCTTGCTGACGCTCTTGTCCGGCCTGTTGACGTTTCTCTACAGCAAAAAGCACAGGCTGGATGTCCGTCAAAGCGACGAGGCAGCCGCCTAGCAAAAACGCCGTTCGCCTGTCTACGGCTTTTCCATATGCCGCCATTTGGTGTACACTAGAAACAACAACGTTGAAACTATGTGGCAAGTCTCTGGAGGCGTTTTTTCCATGCAGCTATTATCTTCCCCTGCATTCGGCATCCTGGTTCCGCTCCTGATGGCGACTGCGGTCATCTTTGTGCGTATGCGCAGGCAAAAAAAGCCTGTGTCCGCGAAGAGCATCATTCTGCCGCCTTTCTTCATGGCGACGGGCTTTGCCATGTTTTTGTTTCCGGAGGCGGCGCTCCCGCCGATGTACGATGTGGCCGCCTTTGTCACGGGACTGATTTTCTCGATTCCATTGATTATGACTTCGCGTTTTGAAGTGATCGGCCAAGACGTCTACCTCAAGCGCTCCCGGGCGTTTTTCTTCATCCTGGCTGGTCTGTTGCTCATCCGGGTGATTATCAAGCTGGTCATCAACGACAGCTTTACCCCGATTCAGACGGGCGGACTGTTTTTCCTGCTCGCTTTTGGCATGCTCGTCCCCTGGCGAATCGCGATGCTGTACATGTACAAGCAATTGACGAAAAAGACGTTTGGCGCGCAATGAGGCGTGGGGAAAACGAAAAAGCAACGGGCTTCCTCTTTTGGGTGAGGGGCCGGTTGCTTTTTTGTTCCGGAAAATGGGTTGGACGCCGTGCGTGATGAAAGAGATGACACCGTTAGCGCGCTACACGCTGGTCATGATCGATGGGGAACGTTACGCACGGGTGTGAGCGAACCGTTGTTTTTCGTTACCGTTGTTTGCTTCCAGCAAATGATGTTGGAAAAAAGCTACCGTGTGGGTAATGATCTGCTTGCTCCGCAAATCGTCATCCCAGAGATCGAAAGCGTGGCGACCGGCGGGATAAAGGTAATAGTCGAGAGAAACATTTTGCTTGGAGGCGGTCAAAACGAATTCATCAATCGTCGCGTTCAAGTCGGCCCGATCTGCCCCTGCTTTCGCTACCAAAAGCGGCGGAAGGTTTGCAGGCGCTTCCTCCAGCGCAACCCGTGCGGATGCAGCCCGCAAAGTTTGCTCATCCAGATCAGGAAGCACAGCTCGCGCGCTACCCAAATCCATAATCGCGTACAAGGCGGCGACACAGCGAATGTCACCCGCCTTATTCCGCAGCGCAGTCGGAAGTCCGACAGGGCCACCGGCGGAGCACACCCAGACCCCGAGTCGCTCGCGCGCGATGCCAAGCTGCTCTCCGCTCTTGCGAATGTACGTCAAAGCGTCCTCCACTAACTCTGACTACGTTGTTATGTTGCACGTATATTGCGCACACAAAAAAGCTGTCCTCCTTCGGACAGCTTCTTTCACTCGTTCCTGCGCCAAATCGTGGATTTTCGTCTCTGCACGCCCACGCCGCTTTCCCAAGCTGCGTGTTCCTTCAAAACTCCACGTAAAACGGGTGCTTTTCTTCCTGCAAGCACAACTCGATTCGCTGCCGGAAGTTGCTCCACGTAACCTTTGTTAGCGCCTCTTCAATCGGGAAAAACCCGGCTTCCAGACACTCGGGCGTCGCGATCAGCTTCCCGCCAATCGGCCTCGCTAAAAACAGCACATTGCAGATCGACTTGCTCACGTTTTGAAACACGCCGCAAAACTTCGTAATTTCGATGTCCAAGCCGCACTCTTCCTTCGTCTCCCGGATGGCTGCCGCCCGGATGGACTCGCCTTCCTCCACCTGTCCGCCAGGCATCTCCCAGCCGCGCCTCGGGCCTTTTATCAGCAGCACTTCCTTGCGCTCATTGACAATGATCGCTGCGGTAGACAGTGAATGCTTAGGTACAGGCAAAGGCTTGCCTCCTTGTTTTCGATTTCTTGCTTTTGCTGTCCGTCAAGTGAGATACATTCCGCCGCACATGTCGAGCGAAAGCGGCCATGCATTCGCCGCGCCGATTTTCGCGAAAAAAGGACGCTCGCCGCGAGCCGCTAACGCCTGCTTGGCCACCCCAGGCTGCGTCGGTTCACACAGGACGATGCTTCCGCCGGGCAGCGCAAGCGACAGGCAACGCGCACCCAGTCGCTCATCCGTGAAAACTTCCCCGCCCGGCAAGCCGAACCACCGCGTCCAGTCCGCGGCAGCCGCGTCCACATCCGCGACCGCGAAGCCGACAGCCAGAAGCTCGGCGGCTCCGTTCGGATGGGGAGCGATGATCCCGCGCTGCGTCAAATCTGCCTGGCGCTCCTCGTCTGTCTCCTGCCACTCAATCAAAAACGGCAGCTTTCGCGCAGTCTGCGGGTCTTCGGCAAACAGCATGCGCCAGCGCAAGGTTTTGCCGTCGTCTCTTATGCGGCTGCCGTCTACTGGCCCTGTCAGCTTCAGCCCACGCGCGCGAAATCGCTCCACCCACCGATCCATTTCGCTGGTGCGCAAGGCGATTTGTCCAAGCCCTTCCCCAAGCTCGTGCTCCGCGACCAGCTGCGCGATGAGCGGATTGTCGGATTGCTCGGCAACGACGGCATCCTCAACGGCCAAAAACTCCACATACGACAAGCCAAAATAGCTGAGACTGTTCCACGTCCCCCACTGGGTGTGCCTGCCTCCCGGTACAGCGTGAAACCCGGCCTCGCGAAACAGCCGCGCTGCTTCTGCGGGCGGACGATGGACAAAATGAACCAGATGGTCAAACGACAATGGCATCTTTTTTCGCCTCTTTTCGTAGTACCTTGTATCCTGGATAAAAAATACCAGCTTTTCGTTAGCAAAGAAAGGAGACACATGAACGAAACGAATCTCAGCCGGAGGCGCTCCCGGCGAAGGCAGACAAAACCGAAGTGGCTTCGGGCAGGGAAAAACACGCTGCTTTTCAGCTTGCTCGCCGTCCTCGGGGCAGGCGCTTATCTCGGCTTCACGGCGCTCGGCAAACATGAGGCTCCCGCAGACAATCCGGCACCAGCGCCGGTCGCTACTCCAGAGCCGACTGTCCGGCTCAGCTTTGTCGGGGACGTGATGATGTCCGGAAATGTGGAAAAAGTAGTAGGAGAAAAAGGCTACGCCTACCCGTTCACGCATGTGCGCGAGCTGTTTTTGCAGGATGACTACACCATCGCCAACCTGGAGACGCCGCTTACGACCAGAGGAACTCCCGCCGACAACAAAGCGTACGTCTACAAGTCCTCCCCTTTGGCTGCGCCTGCCATGCAGGCCGCCGGAATCGACGCGGTCAATCTGGCGAACAACCACTCGATGGACCAGGGCGTAGACGGCTTGCTCGATACGTTCGCCGCGCTGGAGGAACACCGGATCGCCTATGTCGGGGGCGGGGTCGATGCCGCTCGCGCCTACGCGCCAGTGTTTGTGGAGAAAAACGGTATCAAGCTCGCCCTGCTCGGCTTCAGCCGGGTCATACCGGAAGTGGGCTGGTTTGCGCAAAAAAACGCGCCGGGACTGGCGGGAACCTACGATCCCGCTCTGGCGGTAACAGCCATCCAGCAGGCAAAAGCACAGGCTGATCTCGTCGTGGTGATCGCCCACTGGGGCAAAGAGCGCGAAGATTTTCCCGTCGCGCACCAAAAAGAACTCGCCAAAGCGTACATCGACGCAGGCGCGGACCTGATCGTCGGCGGTCATCCGCACGTGCTGCAAGGCTTTGAGCAGTATCGTGGCAAATGGATCGCCTACAGTCTGGGCAACTTCATTTTCACGCGCTCGACCGAGCCGAAAACATGGGAAACGATGGTGCTGCAAGCAAGCTGTACGAAAGACGCCGTCTGCGACCTGACGATGCTTCCCTTCCACGCCGAACTGGGACAAGCCGTACCAATGGACGTCACAGAGGGAGCCGCCTTGCGCAAGCGAATCGAATCGCTCTCGGAAAATGTCCAGATTGACCCAGACGGTCGCGTGCAGGCCCGCTCATGAAAAGCGGGCGCGACCGATTGCCGGTTTTCCTTTTACGCTGATTCAAGCAGCGGGAAGCAGCGCACAGCCAGACCGAAATCGCGTGTCAGCATTTCCTCGTGCTCTTCGCAAATCCCCGTTACGATCAGTCCTGCCCGCAGCACACCGCCCAGGTCGAATTGCACTTTCAGCTTCGTCACATTCACGCCCGACTCGCGCAAGAAATGCAGGACGCGATCAGGGGTCGCGGCGGGACACGAGCCTTCGAGATAACACAGCACGCGTTCGTCCTGCGCCTGATTCGGCTGCGCTACCGCCGTTTGTTCCTTCCAGGCCGGATGCGGAGTAAATGGCTGCGTCAACAAATACGCCAAGTCTTCCACAACGGCGCTTGCGGTTGGCAGTTCCCCTGCGCCTCTGCCCGTAAACAGCAGATCGCCAACGATGTTTCCGGAAAGCTGTACAGCGTTGAAGGCATCCTGGATTTGCGCCAGCGGATGGGCGACAGGCAGCATGGTCGGCTGAACGGAAAGCCGGATTCCCTGCTCCGTTTTCTGCGCCTGGGCAATCAGCTTGATCCGGTAGCCCAGCTCGCTTGCGATGCGGATGTGGCCGGGAGACAAATCCGAGATTCCTTTGCGCACGACATGGGTAAGCGGCAGCGATTCGCCGTACACAAGCTGCGCAAGAATGTACAGTTTGTACATCGCGTCGTATCCTTCCACGTCAGAACGCGGGTCGGCTTCCGCATACCCCAGCTCCTGGGCCTGCTTCAGCACTTCCTGATAGGGCAGCTGCTCCGCTTCCATTTTCGTCAGGATGAAGTTCGTCGTGCCGTTGAGAATGCCGCGCACTCCGTGTATATCGTTCGTGCGCAGAAACTGCCGCAGCACGCTCAAAATCGGAATGCCGCCCGCCACACTCGCCTCGTAGGCCAAATGAACCTGATGCCGGTTGGCCAAATCGACCAGCTCTGTGCCGCGTTTGGCAAGCAACTCCTTGTTCGCGGTCACCACATGGCAGCCTTTTTCGATCAGGGCGCGCACGTAGTCGTACGTCGGCTCGACGCCCCCCATGACCTCGACAACAATGTCCACGTCACTTTTCAGCACCTCCTCAAAATCTGTAGTCAACAGCGCGGGATCTACCTGAACGGCCCGTTCTTTTTCCGAATCGCGGACCAACGCTTTGACAATCTCGATTCGTTTGCCCAATCGAGCGGCCAGCTTTTCCTGCTGCGACCGAATCGTTTTGATGACGCCGCCCCCTACTGTTCCCAAACCTAGCAACCCTACCTTGACTACGCCTGCGCTCATGTCTACCACCTCATCGCCCATTTTCGTAAAAAGAAAAAACCTTCCCGCTAAGAAGAAGGCTTGCATCGACGAATCCCTCTCCTTATCTCCCAGGACGCTTCCGCCCTGCAGGAATTGGCACCTTGTTGCAGCATGCAACGGTTGCCGGGCTTCATCGGGCCAGTCCCTCCACCTCTCTGGATAAAGAACATGTTGAATTTTTGCTCTTTCTTCTCTAAGGAAGCGGCGTAGCCATTGCCTGTTGCCAAGCAAAACGTCCAGCAGGCTGCTTCCCCGCTTTTTGTCCATCCCTGTACAGGAACGCTCCGAAATGATTGCCGCCCGGACTGGACGCTTCCTCCTCCGTTTACGTTTCCGCTTGGGCATTTGCAGACCTGCCGCATAGTCGAACATCAAAAAAACCTTCTTCGCTAAGAAGAAGGTTCGCCTTGACTGCTACGATGGACCCGCTTCTTATCTTTCGAGGCGAAAACGCCCCGCAGGAATTGGCACCTTGTCGCACATGCAACGGTTGCCGGGCTTCATCGGGCCAGACCCTCCACCTCTCTGGATAAGAACTGTGTTTGTTGTTGAGCCTATTCTAAGAAATTCCATCGGATTCGTCAACAAAATTCTTTCTGTGCCCGCCGTAAAAAGGCGTCTGCAAATCGTCCGCCTATGTTCCCTGCCAGCCTTCAAACAGCAGCACCCTTGCCGGAGCCGCATCTGTACCAATCAGCTTCAACGGGGCCGCGACCATAAAGTAGTTTCCGGCAGGCACTTCGCGAAGCCGCAATCCCTCGATCACAATGACGCCTGCGCCAAACAATGTCTTATGGGTCGGGTGTCCTTCCTGGCTGCGCTCAATCCCCAGTGCATCTGTGCCGACGCCGCGCACGCCCTTTTCCGCCAAATACTCCGCGCCGTCTCGGGCCAAATAGACGAACTCGAACGAAAAGGCATCCTCCCACGAATTTTTCGTTTGAAACAGGACAAACTCTCCGGGGGCAATGTCGCAGCCTTCCAGCTCCGCCCGCCCGATCTTGTCCTGCACATGCGTCAGGTCGAGCACGCGGCAGTTTCCTACCAGCTTTTCCAGCGGAATGCTTTCCAGCGTCTCGCCACCCTGCACCATGTGCAGCGGTGCGTCCACGTGCGTGCCAGCATGCACATCCATATCGATTCTCGATTCGGTTACATAGCCGTTGGTTGCGGACAAAATCCTCGGCTGCTTCTCCGGCTTGTTTTTGTACACCGTCATCCCTTCAAAAATAGGCGCGGTCACATCATACATTTTCATTGCCCTTCGCCTCCCCGTTTCGCTCGTTTTTTCCTGTCTCCGTCGGCCTGCTTCTTCCTCGCAGATCGGCCGGAAAGACGACGCCGATTTGTCTTCTCGCCTCGTCCATGACTTCCATCGTCCATCTGGAGGCTGCATGAGAATTCGTTGTCGACTCTCTGGCGCCCACCGCAGCCAGCCGGATGAACTCCCTGATTTCGTAATGCATGGGTGGCAACGTCTGGGGCCTGGTCACATCCTCGCTCCTGCCGTCCCGGTAGCGAATCTCGATGCGTGTCAGGTGGTTGATTTTATCAATCACCATCGTGGCATCCTCCCCCTGAATCTCTGCCGGCTGATAAGAAGTCGTAATCTTGGAAAAGCCGAGGATGGCATCCATCTCTTCGTACTTCAACAGCATGCTGCCCGCCCCGTCTACCCCTGACGCCAACACGACGCCTTCCGCCTTGACCTGCTTGGGCTTGCCAAACAGCACGATCGCAGGATACAGGCAGTAGATCCCGATATCCATCAAGGCCCCGTTGGAATAAGCTGGGTCAAAAGCCCGCTGAACCTCACCCGCACGGTAGGCATCGTAACGGGAGGAATACTGACAAAGGCTGGCGACCAAGCGGCGAATCTTGCCCAGCTTGGGCAAATGGTGCTGAATCGTCACAAAGTTGGGCAAAAGCGTAGATTTGACTGCTTCCATGAGCAGCACATCATGCTTTTTTGCCGCCGCGAGCATCGCCGCTACCTCATCCGCGTTCGAGGCGAGCGGCTTTTCACACAGCACGTGCAGCCCCAAGCTCATGCACTGGATAGCCTGCTCGGCATGAAAGCAATTGGGGCTGGCAATATAGACAGCGTCGATCTGTCCGCTCGCTGCCATCTGTATCGGATCGGTATAGCAAAAAGGAGCCGCGAACTTGTCGGCGAATTCCTTGGCGCGCTCAATCGTTCGCGAACAAACCGCTTGCAGGGAAAAGCCTTCTACCGTAAGACCTGCCTGGATGAATTCCTCTGTAATCCAGTTGGTGCCGATTACGCCAAATCGCATGAATCGCTTTCCCCCTTCTCTTTTTCGCTGGTTCGCCGAAGCTGACGGACTTGACCAGACAGCTTTTTCCCTGGTTCGCCGCAATCGGCAGACTGGCGGACGCTTTTTCGCTGCTTCCACCAAAGCGCGAAGCTCTGGCGGATGGCACAGGCCGCACTCCCGTCAGACTTTACCGATGCGCTGGCTCCAGCTCCCGTTCGGCTACGTGATCCAGCCACCAGGAAAACCCTTCTTCCCGAAGCAAATCGCGCGCTGCCTCAGGCCCGTACGAACCAGCCTCATACGACACAAGCGGGACGAGATTGCGCTCGAAGGCCGCAAGAATCGGCTCCACCCATTGCCACGCCAGGCGCACTTCGTTCCAATGGGCGAAGTAGGTGGAATCTCCGCGCAGCGCATCGAACAATAGCCGCTCGTACGCTTCCGGAACGTCCTTGTGGCCTGAGCTGAAATCAACCGTGACCGGCTCAAGCTTGTCGCTGTGGACCGGATTTTTACTATTCAACTGCAAGGCGATTCCTTCTTCGGGGTGCACGTTGATGATGAGCAAGTTGGGCGCTGTCTTTTCCTGCTTCTCCCGGTAAAGCCGCTCCAAAGGGTTTTTGAATTCGATGACGATACGGGTTGCTTTTTCCTTCAACCGCTTTCCTGTGCGAATGTAAAAAGGCACCCCGCTCCAAAACGGATCGTCAATCCAGACCCGTGCGGCTATATACGTTTCCGTCATGGATGCAGGCGATACTCCAGGCTCGTCCCGGTAGCCGACAACCGGAGTCTCTCCGATTCGCCCCGCGCTATACTGGGCGCGAACGACGTTTTTCGCCACGTCTTCTATGGCCAGCGGCCGCACAGCCTCCATCACCTTGCGCTTTTGCGCTCGAATATCTGTTGCCGTGATCCGCTTGGGAATGTGCATGGCGACCATCATCAGCATTTGCAGCATGTGGTTTTGCACCATGTCGCGGAGTGCCCCGGCCTGCTCGTAATAGGCGGCCCGCTCCTCCACGCCAACCGTTTCGCTGGCTGTGATCTGCACGTTTGCGATGTGCCGATTGTTCCACAGCGCGGCAAAAACAGGGTTGGCAAACTCCAGTGCCTCCAGATTCTGGACCATGGCCTTCCCCAAGTAATGATCGATCCGGTAAATCTCTTCTTCGGAAAACGCTTTTGTCAGCTTTTGATTCAGGTCTTCAGCCGATTTCAGGTCCCGTCCAAACGGCTTTTCGATAATCAGGCGCTTCCAGCCTTTTGGGGAGCCCAAGCCGCTTTGGCGGATGTTGGCCGCAATGACCTCGAAAAACTCGGGCGCCACCGACAGATAAAACATGCGATTTTGCGGGAGGTTGAACTCCTGTTCCCGTTGCTCGATCCGTTCACGCAACGTCGCGTATGCCGCTTCATCCGTCACATCGGCTGCTACATACGAAAACGCCGACAAAAATCGCTCCAGCAGCTCCCCGTCGATCTCGCGACGGCGGGAAAAATCCCGGATGGACTGCTCCACGCTTTGTCTAAACGCTGAATCAGACCAAGCCCTCCTGCCCACTCCGACAACGGAAAAGGCGGCAGGCAGCTTTTGATCGACATACAAATTGAACAAGGCAGGAAAGATTTTGCGTTTCGCCAAATCTCCTGTTGCACCAAAAAGGACAAAGCTCATCGGTTCCATATGCGTTTCCTTCCTTCCGTACGCTTGCCATGCGGAATACATGGGTGGTACACACCGTTATTATTAGAGAAAACGTTCCCTTTATCAAGTAAAACACGAGAAAGAATTGTTTTTTCGATCTCACGCTGTCACGGCATGGGACGCGAGGAACAGGTCATATACATGTACTATTCACCTTGCTTCCCTGCATGCAGTTGACGCTGCCAGAACCCGAAAAGGAGGTTTCCATGATGCTTTCGTTTTGTCCCCGCGAGCCCATTGATGATGAGCTGGCGGGCGTCTATCACCGCTCGTCTGTTTCGTTATCCGGGCAAAAATGGCTGTTTCGAATGCGAAGATAGCAGAATTGTCACCAGGGAGGGGGACTCTATGCGAGTCGCGATCTTAGGAGTAGGCGGAGTCGGACAAGTAAGCGCGTGTGAGCTTATCAAATCCCGTTTTGTGACCAAACTGGTCCTGGCCGATATATCCATCGGCCCTGCGGCAGAGCTGGCTCTGGAGCTGCGCCGGGAGACGGATGTGGATATTCAGGTAAAACGCGTGGATGCTCGCGACGTGTCCAGCGTGCGATCCATTTTAGGCGACATCGACCTTTTGCTTCATATCGGTTTGCCGGAAAACAACCTCGCTGTCATGGAGGCTTGTCTGCATACAAGAACGCATTATATCGACACCGCTTCCTGCGGTCCGCAATGGCTGCAAAAGCAGCTGTCCTGGAACGACCGCTTTCGGGAAGCGGGAATTTTGGGGATTATGGGCCTTGGCTGTGACCCCGGGTTTTCCAACATCGCTGCGCGTTACGCCGTCGATGCGCTCGATGAAGTGGACGCCATCCTGATTCGGGACGGCGATAATTCCGTCGTCGATTACGACGGTTTCTGCTCTTATTTCAGCCCGCAGACGGCCATTCAGGAGTGCCTCGCGAAGCCCAACTACTGGACCGCTTCCAAAGGCGAGCAGTATTACCCTACCCCTTTTGCCAACAAGGAGGAATTTGAATTCCCCGAGCCGATCGGCTGGCTGGACTGCTACAATGTGGAGCATGAAGAAGCAACGACGCTCGGGGAAACGATTGGGCGGGCAAAAGGCTGCCAATACGTCGACTTCAAGTACGCCCTGCACCCGGAGTTTGTCAATACGTTGAAAGTATTGCGCTATCTGGGGCTGGACAGCGACGAGGAAATTGAAGTGAAAGGCGTACGCGTCGCCCCGCGCGACGTCGTGGTGACGACCATGCCGAAGCCCGTTGATCTCGCCGGAAAAATTCACGGCTATTCGAGTGTCGGCGCGCTCGTCAAAGGCAGAAAGGATAACAAGCGAAAAGAAGTTTACGTCTACACGATCGCCAATCATGACGAGGTTTTCCAAAAAACCGAGTTCCAGGCAACGATCTGGCAAACCGGCATTCCGCCTGTCGTTGCCGTTGACATGATGGCAGAGGGGCTGCTTACCATGACAGGCTGCATCCCGCCCGAGCTGATCGACCCGATTCCGTTTCTCGAACGGCTGAAGGCGCGCGGCATGAATTGGGATGTCATCGAGAAAACTTCCCCTCTTTTGCAAATCACGTAGCGCGTAAGTTGAGATAAAACCACAGAAAAACCGTGCATGCCGCTTCCCCGGTATGGACGGTTTTTCCGCAGTCTTTCTGTTAGCGTCGAAGCACGGCGCGGACAGGACTTCCATCGGCATCGGCCAAGGCGAGCGGCAGCGCAATCAGCTCGTAATCGCCAGGCTCGATCGCGTCCAGCACAAGTCCTTCCAAAATGTAGATGTCATGCTGGTGCAAGCCGTGGTGGGCAAGCAGTTCCTTGCTGTCCAGCGGGTCGACAGAAGGTACATCCACCCCGAGCAGCCTGATGCCTCTCTCGGCCAGATACGGCGGCAAATCAGGACGGAGGTAGCATATCTCTGCGGGAAACTGGTCAGGGTCAGACCACGACAATGTTTTCAGCAGCAAACGCGTCACGCCTGTCAAATCGACTTCCGCCAAATCGGCAGCGCCAATGCTCGCGCGTCCCGACACATCGACTACTCTCGCTGTCCCCACATACAGATCGAGCGGCAAGGCAAGCGTCTTTTTGCCGTCATCATCAAAATGGAAAGGAGCATCTACATGGGTTCCTGTATGGATGCTCATCACGAGCTTTCCAACATTGACAGAGCCGCTCTCCGACTTCAGCCAGTTTACGGTATATTGATAGGCGGTATCGCCTGGCCAGGTCGGCGTAGCTGCCGTTAGCGGACGGGATATGTCGTACAGCTTCATGTCGATTCCTCCCACGATTTGTTGGATAAGCTCGATTACCCTCAGATTATAGAAAGACAGTCGTTGCGTCAATATTCTTTCTATTCCACAAAAATAGAGAGCCGCTTCACTCGCTTCCTGTGAATGCGGCCCGTCTCTAAATTCGCCGATGCCTGGCCACATATTGTTCCACGTCCGCATAGCGGCCATCCGTGTTGATCTCCGGCAAATACTCCTTGATTGTCCGAAGCCATTCGATTGTCGTCGGCCGGGTAGCCGCTATCGATTCGCGCAAATCGCTCATCTGGATGGGCCTTTCGATTCCTTTGATCCACATGTCATGCAAAACCTGCTCGGTCGCCAGCTCGACCACGTACTCAATATCCGCGCCGGAATAAAACTCGGTCCATCCCGCCAGTTGGGCGCAATCAATCGGCTCCGCGGGACGTCCTTTCAGCTTCCGGCGGAAAATATCCTCGCGTGCAGTCCGATCGGGCGGGCCGACAAACAGCAGATGCTCGAAGCCGCTCTCCTCCATCCACACAGGGCTGATTTCCCATGGCGCGTTTGTCGCCCCCAGCACGAGCAGCCTGTCCCTGGCTTTTTCCCGCCCGCTTGGCTGGGGAAGTCCCTTTCCCGCAGACAGGAGGCTACTTGCGATTGAGAAGGGGCCTCGCTGGCAAACCGTCCCGTCCAGTTCGTCCAAAAAAACGAGAAGCTTCGATTCTTTGGAAGCAGCATGCCATAAGGCGGGGGAGACAGAAGCCCCCATCCTTTCAAAAGCGTCTCCTCTGGCCGCCACAGGCCATGGCCAGAAATGAGCGCCGTATTCTTCTGCCGTCGCTTTCGCAAGCAACGACTTTCCGCATCCTGGCGGCCCGTAAAGCAGCACTCCCCTTGGCCGGACACGATCAGCCTGCCCCTCCGGTTGCCGTCTGGGAGCGAAAAACGCGTCGTGAATCGCCGCTTGTATCGGCTGCAAGCCGCTCACCGAGTGGGAACGGTTCGTGGCAGCGAATCGTTTCGCCCGGGTTTCGGCTGTTTTCCCCTTGCCTCCCTCAATTACGTGAATCCGCGCAGCAGGCATCGAGCTATACGGAGAGATGTCCCACCATTCGCTTCCTTTTCTCACGGGAAAAAACGCGGTCTCTTGCTGCAGTTTGTTCAGTTCCGCTACAATTTTTTCTTTTATCTTCTCGTTTCCATATGCAAGAGCTTTCGTAAAAGCTTGCAATGCTTCCGCGCGATCCCCCAGTTCCGCATGCTCCAGTCCCAACAGAAACCATGCATGGGCATTTTCCTCATCGTCGCTCAGCATGCTTTTGATGATCTCTATTTTCGCCATGTGCTTCATCCTCTGCCGTCATTTTCTTCGCATGTATGTATGTGCAGGCTGTGTGTTGGGATGACTTCCCTTCCCTTCAAGAAAAAGGAGCAGGGATGTCTGATTCGTCCTTATTATAAGACAAACAACCTGCAAGAAAAATATGGAAAGTAGGAAATCAGCAGAAAGTCTACCGAACCGGCCGTTGTCTCTTCGCTCCCTTTCTGAGGCATGGGAAAGCTTGCTTGTTGGGAGAGAAAAAAGCTTCGTCTCTTCAAGAGAAACGAAGCTTTTTTGGCTGAAAGCGCGGCTTAGTCTTTCCCGTTTTCTTCCTTGTCCCCGGCATTTTGGCCATCGTCTTTACCAGTTCCCTGACCGGAGCCGTTGCCATTGCCGCCATCCCCGGCTCCGCTACCGTTGCCGTTTCCTTTGCCGCCTTCTCCGGCTCCGCCGCCATTGCCGTTTCCTTTGCCGCCTTCTCCGGCTCCGCCGCCGTAGCCATTTCCTTTGCCGCCTTCTCCGGTGCCACCGCCGTAGCCGTTTCCTTTGCCGCCTTCTCCGGTGCCACCGCCGTAGCCGTTTCCTTTGCCGCCTTCTCCGGCTTCGCCACCGATACCTTTGCCGCCACCTTCACCTTGGCCTGCTCCGCCGCCTTGGCCTGCTCCGCCGCCTTGGCCTGCTCCGCCACCGATGCCTTTGCCGCCGCCCTGGCCTGCTCCGCCGCTTCCGCGATGCGGGTTAGACACTACACGGTCATAGGCGTGGACCATGCGCTGCAAGGTGCGCTTATCCACAGAACCTGTTGCGGGCAACCCATGCTTTTTCTGGAAATATTTGACGCCACTCACCGTAACGTCATCGTAGTATCCATTCATTTGACCCGAATAGCTACCTAATGATTTCAACATCCCTTGAATGACATAGACGTCTGGCCCTTGGGCTCCTTTTCCGATTGCCTGCCCCGTGCTCGGGATGAAGAAGAGCAGCGCCAGCGCCAAAACGCAAGAACCGAATCCCTTTCTGATTTTCCCTGCTGCATTCCGGGAGACCGCGCTCCCCAACCATTGCTTCATGACATATGCACCTTCCTTCTGCTTTTTTTAACCCCCCTTACTATTCCCTGTTTTTGTTTTCAATTACATGCGTGGCTGCGAGGAACGCCATTGATTTATCATTTTTTATGATGAAAAAAATGGAAAGGAATGAAGGTACTTGTTTGTCAGCAAAATTCCCGCTCGCAGGAAGGACAAAGAGAGCCGGAACGTCCGCTGTATCGCGGAGCGCTTCCCTTTCAGACGGCAGGCTGGACTTTTCGCCCCGATGACAGCAGCCGGTTTTGCTGCCGCCTGGGGCCGGGCGGAGTCGCTCCAGCCGTTACGAACAATCCGTAGATCGTTTCTGAAAAAAAAGCGAGAAGCAGCGGTTTCAGCTGTCTTTCCCTGCGCCAGATTTTGCCGCAGATGATTCAAAAAACGTCCGTGGCGACTGGCGCCATGCTCCCAACAAGCTTTCCTGCTCGGCCGTAATCACGCCTTGCTCTCTCGCTACCTCCAGCAGTGCCGTGTAGTGGGAAAGCGTCGTGCAAGGAATGCCAGCTTCCGCAAACAACGCTTCCGCATCGGGGAACTGGTAGCTGAAAATCGCCACGACTCCCAGCACCTCCCCGCCCTCTGCCTGAACCGCTTGCGCTGCTTTCAGGGAACTGCCGCCTGTGGAAATCAAGTCTTCAATGACCACTACTTTTTGCCCCGCAGACAGCGCACCCTCGATCTGGTTTTGTCTGCCGTGGCCTTTGGCCTTGTCGCGCACGTAAATCATCGGCAGGTCGAGCAACTCAGCGACCCAGGCCGCGTGCGGAATGCCCGCCGTAGCAGTACCCGCCACCACCTGCGCGTCCGGATAGCGCTCCTTGATAAGCGCGGCAAACGCTGCCGCAATCGCCCGGCGCACATGCGGGTAGGACATGGTAATGCGGTTGTCGCAATAAATCGGGGATTGGATCCCGGAAGTCCAGGTAAAGGGCTGTTCCGGGCGCAGGTGAACCGCTCCGATTGCCAAAAGGTGCGCTGCCATCTGTTTAGCCGTTGTGTTCGTCGTCATTTCTCTCCATCCCTTCCCGCGTGAATGCTTGTTGCGAACGGTCTGCCTCGATCGCGGCCACGATGCTTTGCCAGACGCCTGCCGGATCACTTGCCCCGGTGATCGCGCGACCGATCACGAGATAGTCGCTGCCCAGACGGAAAGCCTGTTCCGGCGTCGTAATCCGCGTCTGGTCGCCCTGGTCGGTCCCACGAGGGCGAATGCCGGGCGTCACGGTGACAAAGGAATCCCCTGCCGCCTTTTTTATCATCGGCACTTCCAGCGGCGAGGCGACCACCCCGTCCAGCCCAGCCCGCTTGGTCATCATCGCGTAGTGTAGCACGACATCTTCCACTGCGCCTGGAATCGCCAGCTCCTGGTTCATCGTCTGCAAGCCTGTAGAGGTCAGCATCGTCACCCCGATCAGGAGAGGACGAGCAGCGCCAGCCGCTGTCCCCTGCTCCAGCCCTTCCCGCGCCGCTGCCATCATCGCCACCCCGCCAGCCGCATGGACGTTGACCATGTCGGCTCCGAGACGGGCCAGGCTTTTCATCGCGCCTTTGGCTGTGTTCGGAATATCGTGGACTTTCAAGTCGACGAAGACTTTCAACCCTTTTTCTTTTACAAACGCTACAATGGCAGGTCCCTCTGCATAGGCCAGCTCCATCCCCACTTTTACGTAGCGGATGTGCCCTTGCAATCGATCCAGGCATTGTTTCACGTCATCCATGCTGGAAAAGTCGAGCGCAACAATCATACGCTCCCGCACATCTGTCAGTTGTTGTTGCACACTGCTCTCCCCTTTTTCTTCTCTGCCGCCCTGGCTTGGGTCCGTTTAGCTTATACAGTCACCGCTGCGACTTTGGCACCTGCTCGTTGGGCGGGCATCGCTTCTGTCGAGAAGGTGATCGTTTCCAGTACGTGCAGCAGGGCCGCAGCCGTATCCAGCGACGTCAGGCAAACCGCTCCGTTCTCCACTGCTTCGCGGCGAATGCGGAAGCCGTCGCGCTGTGGTAATTTGCCTTTGGTCAGCGTGTTGAGCACGATGTTGGCCTCTCCGGTATGGATCACATCGAGCAGATTCGGCGTGCCCTCGGACAGTTTGTTGACACGCGTCACAGGCAGACCAGCCTGTTCCAGATAATCCGCCGTGCCCGCTGTCGCCATCAGCTTGAAGCCGAGGTGGCGGAAGCGTTTTACGATGGCGAGCGCCTCTTCCTTGTCTTTGTCGGCGACCGTTACGAGCAAGGTGCCTTGCGTCGGGATGTTCATGCCTGCTGCGACCAAGCCTTTGTACAGCGCTTTGGCCAGCGTGCTTTCGCGTCCCATTACTTCCCCGGTGGACTTCATTTCCGGTCCGAGCGTAATATCCACGCGGCGCAGCTTCGCGAACGAGAACACCGGCACTTTTACCGATACGACAGACTCTTCCGGATGGTAGCCAGGCGTGAAGCCCTGGTCGACGATGGAGTAGCCGAGAATCGCTTTGGTCGCGATGTTCGCCATCGGGATCCCTGTCACTTTGGACAGGAATGGCACGGTACGGGACGAGCGCGGGTTGACCTCGATCACATACGGACGATCTTTGTAGATGACAAACTGGATGTTGAGCAGCCCTTTGATTTGCAGCGCCCGCGCCAGCTTCGTCGTCATCTCGATCAGCTCGTCTTTGATCGCCTGGGACAGCGATTGCGGCGGATAGACCGCGATGGAGTCGCCGGAATGCACCCCTGCGCGTTCGATGTGCTCCATGATGCCCGGGATCAGGACGTTTTCCCCGTCGCAGATCGCATCGACTTCGGCCTCGACCCCGACCAGGTAGCGGTCGACCAGTACCGGATGATCCGGGTTGACCTTCACTGCTTTTTCCATGTACTCCAAAAGCTCCGACTGGTTGTAGACGATCTCCATTGCCCGTCCGCCGAGCACGTAGGATGGGCGCACGAGTACCGGGAAGCCGAGCGCTTCCGCTGCCACCACTGCTTGCTCCACGGAGGTTACCGTCTTGCCTGGCGGCTGTGCGATGTCGAGGCTGCGCAGGAGCGCTTCGAACTTCTCGCGGTTTTCCGCTGCGTCGATGTTTTCCAGGCTCGTTCCGAGAATGTTGACGCCGCGCTCCGCCAGCTTGTCAGCCAGGTTGATGGCCGTTTGGCCGCCGAACTGGACGATGACGCCTTCCGGTTTTTCCACATCGAGAATGTTCATCACGTCTTCGATGTACAGCGGCTCGAAGTACAGACGGTCGGAGGTGTTGAAGTCTGTCGATACCGTTTCCGGGTTGTTGTTGATAATGACGGCTTCGTAGCCTGCTTCGCGCAAAGCCCAGACCGCATGCACCGTCGCATAGTCAAATTCGATCCCTTGGCCGATGCGAATCGGGCCGGAGCCGAGCACGACCACGCGCTTTTTGCCCGTCTCAATGCGCTCGTCCTCGACCTCGTAGCTGGAGTAGTAGTACGGCGTTTGCGCCTCGAATTCGGCTGCGCACGTATCGACCATTTTGTACACAGGGACGTAGCCCTTTTCCTTGCGCAGCGCGCGGACTGCTTCTTCCGTTTCGCCGCACAGTTCGGCGATTTTGCGGTCTGTGAAGCCCATCCGTTTTGCTTCGAACAGCTTCTCCGCCGTCAAGCCGTTTGCCAGCTCTCGTTCAAAGGAAACCATTTTTTGGAACTTATGCAGAAAGAACAGGTCGATCTTCGTCAGGCTGTGCAGCTGCTCGATGGTCCAGCCGCGGCGCAGCGCTTCTGCCACGAGGAACAGTCGCTCGTCGTCCGCATGCACCAGACGGGTCTTCAGTTCCTCTTCGCTGAGTTCCTCTGCTCCTTTGATCTCGATGTGGTACGTGCCGATTTCCAGGGAACGGATCGCCTTCATGATCGATTCTTCAAACGTGCGTCCGATCGCCATGACTTCGCCTGTCGCCTTCATTTGCGTACCGAGCTTGCGGTTGGCGGACTGGAACTTGTCAAACGGCCAGCGCGGAATTTTGCTCACGATGTAGTCGAGTGTCGGCTCGAAGCAGGCATACGTTTGTCCCGTTACCGGATTTTTCAGTTCGTCGAGCGTGTAGCCGATGGCGATTTTCGCCGCCATTTTCGCAATCGGATAGCCGGTCGCCTTGGAAGCGAGCGCAGAGGAACGGCTTACGCGCGGGTTCACCTCGATGACGTAGTATTGGAAGCTGTGCGGGTCGAGCGCGTACTGCACGTTGCAGCCGCCTTCGATGCCGAGGGCGCGGATGATGTTCAAGGCAGAGGAGCGCAACATTTGATACTCGCGATCAGCAAGCGTCTGGCTCGGCGCGACGACGATGGAGTCCCCCGTGTGCACGCCGACCGGGTCGATGTTTTCCATATTGCAGACGACGATGCAGTTGTCGTTGGCATCGCGCATGACTTCGTACTCGATTTCCTTCATGCCGGCAATGCTTCTCTCGATCAGGCATTGCGTAATCGGCGAGTATTTCAGGCCGCTCGCGACAATTTCGCGGAGGCTTTCTTCGTCTTCACAAATGCCGCCGCCCGTTCCGCCCAAGGTGTAGGCTGGCCGCACGATGATCGGGTAGCCGATCTCGTTGGCAAAATCGACGGCTTCCTCTACGGTGCTGACGATGACCGATTCCGGCACAGGCTCGCCCAGCTCGTTCATCAGCGCGCGGAACAGCTCGCGGTCTTCCGCTTGCTTGATCGAGTCCAGCTTCGTGCCGAGCAGCTTCACGTTTTCCTGCTCCAAAATGCCCGCTTCAGCGAGTGCGACAGCCATGTTCAAGCCCGTTTGGCCGCCGAGCGTAGGCAAAAGTCCGTCCGGCTTTTCCTGGCGGATGACGCGCGCTACGAACTCAGGCGTGATCGGTTCGATGTACACTTTGTCCGCCATGTTGGTGTCGGTCATGATCGTCGCCGGGTTGGAGTTAATCAGGACGACCTCCATCCCCTCTTCTTTCAGCGCTTCGCAAGCCTGTGTGCCTGCGTAGTCAAACTCGGCAGCCTGCCCGATGACGATAGGACCAGACCCGATCACGAGGATTTTTTTCAGATTAGCGTGTTTTGGCATACGTTTTTTCCTCCTTAGCGGTTTCCAGCATCGCGAGAAACTGGTCGAACAGGTAGCCGGAGTCGTACGGGCCTGGAGCCGCTTCCGGGTGGTACTGGACGGAGAAGGCGTTCTTCGCTCTGTTGCGCAGCCCTTCAACTGTCCCGTCATTGAGGGCGATATGGGTCATTTCCAGCTCGGTTCCTGCCAGGGAATCTTCTTTTACCGTATAGCTGTGGTTCTGGGATGTAATGTATGTGCGCCCGGTTGCAAGCTCTTTGACCGGATGGTTGCCGCCGCGGTGGCCAAATTTCATTTTCGTCGTTTCCGCGCCAGAGGCCAGCGCGAACAGCTGATGGCCGAGGCAGATGCCGAACAGCGGATATTCCCCGAGGATGCCGCGAATCATTTCGATGGCGTGCGGCACGTTCTTCGGGTCGCCGGGGCCGTTGGACAACAGGATGCCGTCTGGCTGGAGGCGGCGAATTTCCTCTGCCGTCACGCTGTGCGGTACGACCACCACATCACAGTTGCGCTTGGTCAGCTCGCGCAAGATGCCGTGCTTGGCGCCGAAGTCTACCAGCACGACGCGATGGCCTGTACCTGGGCAGTTGAAGACATTTTTGGTAGAGACGCGCGATACTTGATCGGTCATCAGGGTAGTGTTGTTCAAAGCGGCGAGCAGTTCGGCCAGCGGGGCTTCGCTCGTCGTAATCATGCCCTTCATCGTGCCGTGGTAGCGGATTTTTCGCGTCAGCATCCGCGTGTCAACGCCTGCAATCCCCGGGATGTCGTATGTGTGGAGCAGCTCATCCAGCGTGTTCGTATTCCGCCAGTTGCTCGGACTATCGCAATGCTCGCGGACGACGAAGCCGTGAATGTAGGGACGAACGGCTTCGAAGTCGTCGCGGTTGATCCCGTAGTTACCGATCAGCGGGTACGTCATGGTCACGATCTGTCCGCAGTAGGACGGGTCAGACAAAACCTCCTGATAGCCTGTCAGTCCTGTGTTGAATACCACTTCCCCGCAGGATTCCTTCGTCGCTCCGAACGCCGTTCCGATCAATTCCGTTCCGTCTTCCAAAATCAATCTTGCACGCATCTATGCTCCTCCTTCGTTTTCGTGAAAAAGCCGCTTGCGCCCGTGGGCACCGGCTTTCCGTCTCTCTACGCCTCTTGATGTACGATCTTGCCGTCTACGAGCGTCAGGATCGGCCAGCCTTTGCACGCCCATCCGGCAAACGGTGTATTGGTCCCTTTGCTCGCAAAGGTGGTCGGATCAATCGTTTTTTCCGTCGCAAGGTCGATGACCGTCACGTCTGCAACCGCCCCGACTTCCAGGCGTCCGTACGGCAGCCCGAAAGCTTTCGCTGGCTGCACCGTCAGTAGTTCAACCAGTCTTTGCAAAGTCAGCTCGCCTGTTTGTACGAGGTGCGTGTAGAGCAGCGGAAAAGCTGTCTCCAGTCCGACGATGCCAAATGGCGCGCGCGCTATGCCGTTCGCTTTTTCTTCCCGGGTGTGTGGCGCGTGATCGGTGGCGATCATGTCGATCGTGCCGTCTTTGAGCCCGGCGATCAGCGCCGCGCGGTCCTCGCGGGAGCGAAGCGGCGGATTCATTTTCCAGTTGGTGTCGAGGCTGTCCGGGATGTCCTGGTCGCACAAAAGCAGGTGGTGCGGCGTCACTTCGCACGTCACGTTGACGCCCGCGCGTTTTCCGTCGCGCACCAGGCGCACGGACTCTTTGGCGCTGATGTGGCACACGTGGTAGTGCACCCCTGTCTGCTCCGCGAGCAAAATGTCGCGTCCGACGTGGATGGACTCCGACTCGGACGGAATGCCAGGCAGTCCGTGGCGCGCTGCGACCACGCCGTCGTGCAGGGCGGCTCCCGGGAGCAGCAGATCATCGTCTTCGCAGTGAGCCACGATGGACAGCCCCAGCTCGGCTGCTTTTTTCATCGCTTTTTTCATCATCGCGCTCGACTGCACGCCGACGCCGTCATCGGTCAGGGCAAAAATTCCCGCTTCTTTCAAGGCGGCGAAGTCCGTCAGCTCTTTGCCCAGCTGGCGCACCGTGATTGCGCCATACGGAATCACGCGGGCCAGTCCCGCTTCGCGCGCTTTGTCCAAGATGTACGTCACCGTGTCGACGCTGTCGATGGACGGGCGCGTGTTCGGCATGCAGGCAATCGTGGTAAAGCCGCCGCGCACGGCCGCTTTGGCTCCGGTCGCGATCGTTTCTTTATGCGCGAAGCCCGGCTCGCGCAGATGGACGTGGACGTCGATCAGTCCCGCGCAGATCATCCCGCCTCTGCAATCTATCCATTCATGGCCGTCGCGGGGGAGGGTTTCGCCCATCGCCGCGATTCGTCCGTCTTCTATCCCTATTTCTACGGGAGTGAGTTCCCCCGCCTGATTTAGTACGTTGCCGTTGCCAAGGATGATTCCCATTTTGTTTCGCTCCCTTTCAGCAGAGTTTCCAGCACAGCCATTCTCGCTGCGACTCCGTTGGTTACTTGTTTTTGGATCAAGGATGTTTCGCATTCAACGAGATCGGTGTGAATTTCGACTCCGCGATTGACCGGGGCCGGATGCATGATGACCGCGCCTGGCTTCATCATTTTGGCCCGCGCAAGCGTGAGGCCGTACGCCTTGTGATACTCTTCCTTGGAGACGTAGAGCGATTCGGTATGGCGCTCCAGCTGCACGCGGAGCATCATGACGACGTCCGCTGTCTGAACCGCTTCCTCCATACCGACGACCTGGACGCCTGCCGGGATTGGTGTTGGCATCATGGAAGGCGGGCCTGCGAGCAGCAGATTCATCCCGAGCTTCGGCATGGCGTGCAGGTGCGATCCGAGTACGCGGCTGTGGCGCAAATCGCCGATGATCGCTACCGTCAAGCCCTCCAGCATCCCAAACTGCTGCTTCATGGTCAGCAGGTCAAGCAGGCATTGGGTCGGGTGTTCGTTGGTGCCGTCCCCTGCGTTGACCAGCTTCAGGTCGACGCTTTGGGCGAGCTCTTGCAGCAGTCCTTCTTTTTTCGTGCGGATCACCGCTGCTTCCACGCCCATCGCTTCCAGCGTGCGGATCGTATCGTACACAGTTTCGCCTTTTACGGTTGAGGAGGTTTCCGGAATGAAGTTCAACACATGGGCGCCGAGTCTTTTTTGGGCCACCTCGAACGAGAAGCGGGTTCTGGTGCTGGCTTCAAAGAACAGATTCGCCACGAAGCGGCCGTGCAGAATGTCTGCCTGCTCGCCCGGTCTCTCGGCCCAGTAATAGGCGCGGTCCAGGAGCTGGACGATCTGCTGCTTGGACAAGTCTTTCAAGCCAATCAGGTGCGCTAGGTTGTTCATCGAAATCCCTCCGGTTCATCTGGTTTCTCGCAAAAGAAAAGGCTTCTTGACTCCTGCTACCTATCGGGAGGTAAGCGAGACAAGAAGCCGATCCGACGCCATTTTTAGGGCAGCGAAAACAGCGTCCTATGCCTTGCCAGCCTCTCGGGACTGGATTTAAAGGATAGAAACGTATCAGGCAATTTGTTTTTTCTCTTCGCGGGACGCTTCCCCCATCGCGGACTCTTTGCCCGGCAGGATCAGGTGCAGGAAAATGCCCAGGAAGGTGGAGAACGCGATGTTGTCAATCGTCAGGTCGCTTGGCAGCCCGACACCCGCGAAGCTGATTTTGTATCCGCCAATTCCCGTTACCAGGATGGCAGCCGCGATAATCATGTTGCGCTTGTTGGCAAAATCCACTTTGTTTTCTACGTACATCCGCAGGCCCTGTGCCGCGATAATCCCGAACAGGACGATGGACACGCCGCCGAGCACTGGAGTCGGAATCGTCATCAAGAGAGCGCTGATCTTGCCGATGAAGGCGAACAGGATGGCGAATACCGCAGCCAGGCCGATCACCATTCGGCTGTAGACACGGGTGATCGCCAGAACCCCGATGTTTTCGCCGTAGGTGGTGGCAGGCGGTCCGCCGAGGAAAGCCGCCAGCGAGGTGGCGATCCCGTCCCCGAGCAGGCTGCGGTGCAGACCCGGATTTTTCATCAGATCGCGATCCATGACCTTGCTTGTGACCAGGAGGTGTCCCAGGTGCTCGGCCAGGGTGACGAACGCGACTGGCGCGATGACGAGCGCTGCGATCCAGGCCGAACCGTCACCGATGACATGGAGGACTTCGCCTGCCTTGAATGGCGGAGCGGCAAACCATTTGGCTTCCAAAACCTTTTGAAAATCAATCAGTTCAGGGTGACGCACCAGCGCGTACACATAACCGGCGATCATGCCGATCAGAATGGGAATCAGTCCAAGAAAACCGCGTAGCAGCACCGCCGCCAGGATGGTTACCAGCAAGGTCACCAGCGAAATCTCAATCGAGGTCAGCGACATTTGCGACTGTCCGTCTACGGTCACTTTCGTTGCCATATCTACCGCTACGCCAGCCAGGCTAAGCCCGATGACGACGATGACGGAGGCGATGACGACCGGTGGCAGCACTTTGTCCAGCCATTTGACCCCTGCCTTTTGCACAATGCCTGCGACGATGATGTACACGATCCCCGAGAGGAAGCAGCCAAGCAAGGCGGTCCCTGTTCCGTGCGACGCCGTCACCGCGATAATCGGTCCGATAAAGGCGAAGGACGAGCCGAGGTAGTTCGGAATTTTTCCTTTGGTGATCCACAGGAACAAGAGCGTTCCGATCCCGCTTGTCAAAAGGGCGGTGGCAGCATCCAGTCCGGTCAGGATCGGCACCAGTACGGTTGACCCGAACATCGCGAACAAGTGCTGAATGGACAGTGGCAGCAATTTGGAAATCGCTGGTGTTTCATCGACGTCTACATAGTTTTTTTGACTCATGCGCTTTTCTTCCCCCTGTGGTTCGTTGTTCTTCCCTCTTGCTTTGTGCTTTCCCGCTGCCGGCAAACAAAAAGCCTCTTTGTGCGGACACAAAGAGGCCAGCTTCCCCATAGGCGCATGGGAAGGTTCCTGCCTCTTCTCGACCTCACGGGATCGCTATTAAAGAGGATGTATTCCATTAGATCAACTGACGGATGGACACGATATCCATCACGTCTACTTCCGACAGCTGCACGTCGACGATTTCCGTGCGTGCCGTCGGTACATTTTTTCCGACGAAATCCGGGCGAATCGGCAGCTCGCGATGGCCGCGATCCACCAGCACCGCCAGTTGAATCATCCGCGGGCGGCCGCTGTCGATCAACGCGTCCAAAGCGGCGCGTACCGTCCGTCCGGTATAGAGGACGTCATCCACCAGAATGACGGTTTTTCCTGTGATTTGCTCCGGAAGCTTCGAGCCTTGCAGCACCGCATCCTCCGATTTGTGCTGGAGATCATCGCGGTAAAACGTAATGTCCAGCTCTCCGACCGGTACTTTGACGTTCTCGATCATCTCGATTCTCTCGACCAGACGCTGCGCGAGGTAAATTCCCCTGGTCTTGATGCCGACGATGATACAATCCTCGACACCCTTGTTTCGCTCGATAATCTCGTGGGCAATGCGAGTCAGCGCGCGGCGGATGGCCGCCTCATCCATTATGACACTTTTGTTCATCATCTCGATCCCTCCTCGACGGGAACAGTGGCTGTACGAAAAAAGGCTCCTTGTCAGGAGACAAGAAGCCAGGGGACAAACAGGCCAGCTCGCGCTATGCCTGCTTGTCATTTCCGTGCCCTTGCCAGCCTCACGGGACTGGATTTAAAGGTTCCATTCGTCAAAAACGATTATGTCATGAAACAAGCCCGGTGTCAACGCAATGGAAAGAAATTTAACGATTCCAATAAACAGCGATCCATTCCGGCAAGTAGTTGGCGTAGTAGCCGATATCGCCTGTGATGCCTTTGACCAGCTCGCTTTCTTTGCCGTCTGCCTGATAGAAGAGCGAACCGCGCTCGGCCCGATCGAGTCGCAGAAACAAAAGCTTGCTGCCATCCGGTGACGGGGACGGGTAATAATCGGCCGTTTGCTCCGCGCCTTTTGTCCATGGCTGTTCCGCACCGTTCGCATCCCTCGTCCAGATGCGCTGGCCGGGAACCATCACCTTTTTCGGATCAAACGCATAGTCTGTCGCTTTTCCTCTGGCGAAAAACAGCGTGTACGGCGGCTTTGCCGTCCAGACCGGATACGTGTCCACGCTGTCAGCCGGGCTCGCCGAGACGACTTTTCCCTCCCGATTCGCCAGCTTCAGATGTTTGTTGTGTGTCGCCACCCGATCCGTACCGTCGATGAAGGCAAGCTGCTGGCTGTTCGCCGTCCAGGAGAGCCACTCCGGGTACGGCAGCCCGCTTCCCAGCACGATCGGCTTTTTCATTGGCTGCTTCAGGTTGAACAACTGAATCGGCACGCCGTCCGCAGACAGGGAAGCCGCGTTATCGCGTACATAGTAGGCGACGAGCTGGCCGTCGGGCGAGACGTTCATCCCTGTGGCCGCCAGGGCGTAGATGCCGTCTTCGACACGGGGCGGTTCTGCGAGCGGATACGTAGCCAATGGCTGTCCGGCCAGATTTTGCAGGACGAACGTCATCGGACGGTTTTTCCCCGCTTCCGTGGAAGCCAGAATCGCTTCTCCGTCCGGCATCCAGGTGAAGTCGAAGAAAGCGGCAGGCGTCACGGCTCCTGCGACCACTTCTCCGTTGGCGCGGACTTCTTTTAACACGAGCAACGTTTTTGGCTGCTCGCTGCTGCCCGCCTGGACGGTATAAGCCACCTGGTTTCTTGTCGGCGACCATTTCGGCCTTCCCGTGACGGGCCTGTCGTCGAGCTGAACCGCTCCGCTGCCATCCGCGCGAACCAGCCACAAGAAGCCGGGGACGGAATAGCGGTCGGCTCCTTGGTACTTCACGAACAAAAGCCATTGGCCATCCGGCGACCAGCCGACGATCTCCGCCAGTCCGTCTTTCGTAATCCGCTTTGGCGCTTCGTTTTTGTTCTGGAGGTTCAGCAAAAACAACTGCTGGTTGCTGGTAAACGCGATCTGTGCCGGAACGGTCACTTCCTTGTTGCTTCTGACCGGAAGCTGTCCCTGTTCCGCTGCCATGGACTGCCCGCCCGCAAGCGTCAGCATGCCGAGCATCGCCGCCACAGCGACCGCTTTGCGCCATATTCCGTTCATGCGTATTTCCTCCTCGCCAAACTCGATTGAAAAAAACGCCAGAAAAAAGCGGCTGCCCTCTTCTAGCGTTTTCGAATCCCCAAACCTTTATGCTTTTATGTCCGCTCACAAGCTCGCAGGCGCAAGCAGCAAAAAGCGATTGCCGTACAAATCCTCAAACATCGCTTCCATGCCGTAGACGACCTCGACTGGCTCGCTGACAAACTTCACGCCGCGCTGGCGCAGCGCTTCGTACGTCTGCCAAAAATCGTCCGTCTGCCATACCCACATCGGGTTTTTGCCGACCACAGCAAGCATCTCCCGTGCGATCTCCTCCCGGTGCCAGTGGGTAGGATCATGCAGCACGATTTCCAGCTCCTGGCCGGGAAGGCCGACCGTCAGCCAGCGCGAGCCGTCGTCCATGCGCGTATCCATCCGTTTTTCAAAGCCGAGCTTTTCCGTGTAAAACTGCAAAGCCTCCTCGCAGTCGCGAACGTACAGCGTCACATGCGCCAGCCTTTTCAGCACGTGCCTTCCTCCTGTCCTTTACGCTTGTCTGAGAAAGTTTACGAGATCGGCCAAATCCTTCGGCATGGGCGCCTCGAACTCCAGCCGCTCCTGCGTGCGCGGATGCGTGAAGCCGAGCGTCTTCGCATGCAGGGCCTGTCCGTCAATCTCCAGCGTGTTTTTCGGCCCGTATTTCGGATCGCCTGCCAGCGGATAGCCGATGTATTTCATATGAACGCGAATCTGGTGCGTTCGGCCCGTTTCCAGTTTGAGTTCCACCAGCGTAAATTCCTTGAAGCGCTCCAGCACGATAAAATGCGTCACGGCTGGCTTGCTGTTCTCAAAGACAACCGCCATCTGCTGGCGATTTTTCGGATCGCGTCCGATCGGCGCGTCAATCGTACCCATCTCGTGCGGAATGACCCCGTGGACGATCGCGACGTATGTACGCGTCACCGAGTGTTCCTTCAACTGTTCAGCCAGGCCGACATGCGCCTTATCGTTTTTCGCTACCATGAGCAGCCCCGACGTGTCCTTGTCGATGCGATGCACGATTCCCGGACGAAGGACGCCGTTAATGCCGGACAAATCTTTGCAGTGCGCCAAAAGTCCGTTGACGAGCGTCCCGCTGTAATGCCCCGGAGCCGGATGAACCACCAGTCCGCGCGGCTTGTTGACGACGACGATATCGCTGTCCTCGTAGACGATCTCAAGCGGCATCGGCTCCGGCTTGATCGCCAGTTCTTTTGGCGGCGGCACGCGCAAGGTAACCTCGTCTTCCGCCTGCAGCTTGTAGTTGCTCTTGATCGGCTCTCCGTTTACCGTGACGCGGCCTTCCTTGATCCACGCCTGTACCTGCGAGCGCGACCAGTCTTCGTTTTGCAGCGTGATGAACTTGTCGATCCGCTCGTTTGCGTCCTCAGGCTCCACGTTCCAATCATAACGTTCGAATAATTGCGTGTCGTTCATGTTTGTCTCCTCACAAAGTTACTGTCCGTACCCCGTTTCGTCTCACCCGAAGCAGGCATTACCGTCCGCTTTTCCTGCCTTCCAGGAAGACATCCAACAGCAAAATGCCGACGCCAATCGTAATCGCCATGTCCGCGACGTTGAAAATCGGGAAGTTAATCAGGGTGAAATCCAGAAAGTCCACGACTTGTCCGGTCGATGCCCGGTCGATAAAATTCCCGATGGCTCCGCCCAACACGAGGGACAATGCCACCGAAGCGCGCGGCTGGTTTTTCCCCAGACGGATCAACGAAACCACAATACCGATGACGACAGCCACCGTAATGACAAGAAAGAGCCAGCGCTGATTTTGCAAAATGCCAAACGCGGCCCCCATGTTGCGGTGGGAGGTGAGATGAAACACATCCGCGATCAACGGGATGGATTCTCCCCGCTCCATATGCTTCACGACAAGGTACTTGGTCCACTGATCCAGTCCAATAATCACAGCGGCAATAAGAAAATACAACAAGGGAACGTCCTCCTTCATCTGCTTCGGCCAGCCATGCAAACACAATGTCAAATGCTCATTTTACCAGAGTGCGCTCGCAGGAACAAGCGCCTTGCTTTTTTGTACAGCCGATACCCTTTGCGCACCCCATTGAGCACCCACAACGGAATTTTCCAGCCCCGGTCCTTCAAAAAAGGAAGGTAGATCTTGTAGTACGCCTTGCGCAAATCGCGCCATTTGCTGTCCGGCACATTCTTGCCGTAGTCCGAGACGTCGATGAGGTACCCTCTTCCCTGGTCCATCAGCACGTTTTTGCCGTGGACGTCGTGCGGGAACAGTCCTTTTTCGCGCGCTTCCTTCAGCGCCCGCTCCACATCCTCGATCACCCGGGGCGGTATGGGGATACCGAAGCGAACGCAGTCAAACAGGGATATCCCGTTGATTCGCTGGATGACCAGATAGCCTTCGCCATAGTCGTACATCACCGGAAACGACCGCGTCTCCCCCAGCTTCTTGTACACCTCGATTTCCTGCTCCCAGCCTGGTCTGCCAGGAGCGTACAGCTTGACGACTACACGCGGATAATCGGGATGGGCAAAGACGGCAGCGTAATTGCCGGTACCGACCAGCTCCCACGGATAGGGCGTGTGCAAGACGACGACGGGGTCGCCGGGCGACTGGCTTTCTACCTTCACTTCTTTCAAAAAAGCTTGCAGCACTTCTCGGTCAATGCGCATAGGTCCCCATCTTTCATTCCATACCGGCTTCTTTATGTTGATTCTAGCAAAATGAATTTTTTTTAAAAACCCCGTAGGCAAAAAAACTCCCAAGCGGCCGAAAACGCAAAAAGAAGAACGCGGCAGCTATGTGCCCGTTCTCCCTTGCTATTGCCTCATACATTGATTTCCGAAAACCAGTCCCGAATCGCTTCTTGCAGCTTGGAAAGCGCAGTCGCATTCGTCGCCTCGCAGTAGATGCGCACCAGCGGCTCCGTGCCCGAAGGACGAATGAGCACCCAGTGCCCTTCTTCCAAAAGCAGCTTGATCCCGTCCATCCGGTTGATCGCTTTCACTGCATACGGGCCGATCCGCTGCGGCGGCGTAGTCACCATCTGCGAAATCCACTGGTCTTTTTCCGCCAGACGCATATCAAGGCGCGTATGGAACAGCTCGCCGAATTGATCGTACACCTCGCGCAGGATCTGGTCCAGCTCCTTGTTTTCATAGGCGACCAGTTCCGCGAGCAACAGATTGATGAGCACTCCGTCCTTTTCCGGAATATGGCCGAGAATACTCGCTCCGCCGCTCTCCTCGCCCCCGATCAGGACGTCCCCCTTGCGCATTTGTTCTCCGATGTATTTGAAGCCGACCGGCGTCTCTACCAGCTCCAGGTCGTAATGCTCTGCCATGCGGTCGAGCAAATGCGTGGTCGCTACCGTACGCACGATGCGTCCGGTCAGCTTGCGATTTTTCACCAGATGATGGGTCAACAGGACGAGCACATCATTTGGCGGTATGTACTGTCCGAACCGATCCACGACTCCGAACCGATCGGCGTCGCCGTCATTGGCAAGCCCGAGCGTCGCCTTGCGCTCCAGCACTTCTTTTTTCAGCAGGCCAAGGTGTCGGTCATTAGGCTCGGGCAAATCCCCGCCGAAAGCCGCGTCAGGCGTCTCCCGGATGCCGACCGTCTTCACTCCGGCTTCTGCCAAAAGCGAGCTGACATATCCCATGCCTGCGCCGTGCATCGCATCCACCACGACAGACAGCGACGACTCACGCAACATGTCCAGGTTGACCATGCGCCGCAGATGCGCCTCGTAATGGGGCCGCAGCACGATCACTTGCAGCAGCCTGTCGCGGGCAGCGGCAGCCAAAGAAACCGTCGGCACTTCTTTGGCGGAAGCGATCTGATTGATCCACGCTTCCAGTCTGGCGGTAATTTCGGGGGTCGCCGGGCCTGCGTACTCGGGGATGTATTTGATCCCGTTGTACTCAGGCGGATTGTGGCTGGCGGTGACCATGATCGCTCCGCTTGCGGCAAAGTGCTTGACTCCGAAGGCGACGGCAGGCGTCGGAGCCGCCTCGTTGACCAGATACGAGCGGATTTGGTTGGCCGCAAGCACGCTGACAATCTCTTCGGCGAATCGTCGGCCGAGAAAACGCGTGTCATGCCCGACCAAAATCGGTTGCTCCTGTTGGCCGGTTTCTTTTGTATAGCTGGCGATCGCTTGCGCGACAATGCGGACATTTTCCATTGTAAAGCCGTCCGCCACGATGTCGCGCCAACCGTCCGTACCAAAACGAATGGCGGTCATTTCCCTCTCTCCCCTCGTTAGCGCAATTCTTTTACTTTTTCTACATAACGCAGCACTGTGGCTACGAACGTCGCATGCGACCAGGTCAACGGCGCAACGGATACGGGAGCGCCCGAATACGGGTCAAGCTGCTCGGACAGCACGCCGCTTTGCAGCGCGTGACGCACGACCCAGACGAGCCTGTCTTTTGGCTCTTGCAATTCTTCGAGCGATTTTGCCTTGGCAATCTCCCAATCCGCCACCCATAGCGTGCAAATGATCCACGGGTTTCCCGGCACTCTGGCAATATCGTGTGATTTTTTGAAATAGTAGTCGCCCTGGTAGCGGGCAAAGCCGCCTACTTCCGTGTCGACCCGCAAGCTTTTTTTCACAGCCTCCATCGTGCGCTGCACACGCGGATCGTCCACCGGGAAAACATCCAGGGCAAACAGCGCGTACAAGCTGCTCTCTACCGTAAAGTCCTTTTCCACGCTCCCATCCGGGCGCAAGTAAATGCCGCGCAAAAACCGGCCGATTCCCGGATCGTACAAATGCTTCTCCATGGCAGCGCGAATGCTTTTCGCCCCGTCCTCGTAGCGCTTGTGACGGCGATCGTCGCCGAACAGCTGCGCGAACCGCGCCGCTGCCATCAAGCCTGCGTACACCGTGGCGCTCGTGAACGTGAAGATGCCGCGCCGCTCCTCCCACAAATCATAGCTCGGCTTCGGCAGCTCCAGGGTGGGGTGAACGTATTCCAGCAAAAAGCGGGCAGCCGGACGAACCAGCGTCGGATACAGTGCCTGGCAGTCTTCAATCTGCTTGCCGCTCTTGTACTGCTCCCAGAGGGCGTACAGAACCAGGGCCGTCTCATCCTCCTGAATCGGAAGCTGGACTTCGCCGTCCACGACGTACGGATGCCAGCTGGAGCCGACAGAACCATCCGGGTTGTACTTATGCTGCAAATAGCCGTCTTGGTTCAAGGCTTTCGCGCAAAAGGTAAAAAACGGAGCGACCGTTCCCGTGTATCCGGCCTTGGCCATGGCGCTTGCGATCAGCGCCCCGTCCCGCGGCCACATGTAGCTGTAGTGATCGCGGTTAAACTGGAGAATGTCGGAGTCGTTCGCCGCCAGAATCGCGCCGTTCTGATCGATCTGCGTCCGCACCAGAAGCAAGCTGGTCTTGTACAGGTGGACAACCTCCGGGGGAAGGTCGGCAAAATCCCGCTCTTCCTTGTTCACCCAGCGCCGCCAATACACGGCCACCCGGCCCAGCAGCCGATCCGGGTCGTTGTCCAGCACGTACTGGTTCAACGTTTTCACGGCGTCGTACGAATCTCCGACGCACAACCAGTAGTACATCGTTTTTTCCTCGTGCGGCTGCAAAACCAGACGAAAGGAAATCGTGCTGTCCACGGAGCCTTGCGCGATCGGATTGCCGGCGAGCGAGCCATCCTCCGCATCGCGCCACGTTCCCTCCGCATGATTGAACCGCTTGATGCCGACGCTGAACTGGTCGATCCCGCCCTCCGGCGTTTTGCCGTTGGCCATCATGTACACATTGCGTTTGTAGTGATAAACGGTGCGTAGAATCGGGTCGAACACGGCGGTGTCCCCGACCTCCGTCTCGTTCAGGCTGAAGTCGTGATTGAAAAACAGCCTGATCTCGCGGGCCTCATGGGCATGATTGCGGACGCTCACTTTTTTCAAATAAATCGGATCGCGCTGGTGCACGCCATCTGCTATCTGCAAGGAAACGGCCAGCTGCTCGTGATGGGCAAACACATCTGTCACCAGCGACTCCCGATCATAGCCAAGCTTCCGCGTCCAGCCGTCTTCATCCAGCCAGGAGAACCGCCCCTGGACCCAGATGCCCAGCTTGCTGAAATGTCCGCCGACATGATTGAGTTGGCCTACATACGGATAGTAAAGATCGCGCATGTGCAGCCTGTCGTCAAAATTAATCAAAAGTTTTCCGTTCCCGACGACGAGCGGTCTCGGCATGCCTTCACATCCTTCCTTCCCGTACTCAGGCTGTCGATTCGCTTCTCTCTCATTGATACTCCGCAATCCGTCTGGCGTAGGAGGAAGCAAGCGTTGCCGCTGTTTCTGCCGTCGCTCCCTGCGAAATGACTTTGACGTGCGAATCTTCCGAGTCAGGCAAAATCAGCACCCAGCCGTTCGTATCGTACACCTTGATTCCGTCCACGAGTTCAAGCAGCTTGCCTTTGTTTTCCTCCAGCACCTTGCGCATCACTTTGCCTTTCGCTCCCCATGGGCAAAAGACCGTTTTGCGCTCCATGTGGCACGCAGGCAGAAGCTCCAACAGCACGCTGAGCGGCTTTTCCTCCTGCGCCAAGTAGGACAGAATGCTCATCAGGCTGTACACCGCATCGAACATCGGGTGGAAACGCTCGTCAGCCGCTACCTCCATCATCGCGCGCGGCGCTACCTTCGTCCGCACCACCTCGATTTGCAAAAGCTGGGCGAGGTGTTCCAACTCGGCTGGCGCGCTGACAGGCAACCCGATTTTTTTGTGGCGGCCGCTGCATGCCAAAAGCTGCAAGGCGAGCAGTTGCTCCGTCGAAAGCTTCGCGCCTTCCTCTGTGAACAAGGCGAACGCTTCTCCGTTTTTATCCAGGCGAATGCCGAGGTCGGCTTTCTTTTTGCTGATGCCTTCCTGAATCGATCCATACGTGACGGTCACGCCCAGATCGTGAAACAGCGGAGCGAGAAAAGTCGGGAAAAACCGCGTCTCGCTGTCGATCAGAAGGTGAAAACGCTGGCGCTGGATCGCGGGCACATCCAGGTGTTCGGCCAAAGCCAGCAAGTACGCCTCCTGGACCTGGTGTTCGACGTGCAACTCGCCCAAATGGTGCAGATTGCGCACGTACGTCTCCTGCCAGTAGGCATTTTCGATTTTTCGCTCCATATCGCGGGAGATCGGCAGCCCTGCCTGGTCGATGAACTGGAGAACCACCTCTTTTTCATCTCCGTTTTCATTCATGAACACGTGGATGCCGCCGACGCACGCAAGCGAGCGGACGCCGTACCGGATGAGTGGAGAATTGCCGACGCCGAGATCCACCGTATCAATTCCCGAGGAGCACAAGCTCGTCATGATGCTGTGCTTGAGCAACTGGGCAAACGGGTGCGAGCACGCAGAGAGCGCAATTTTGCTGCCAGGCTTTTGCAGATAGGCGTACGCAGCAGCGAGTCGGGTCACGAACTCCGGCGTAATGTCTACATTGCCCAAGCCCTTGATGCCGCTATGGCCGAACAAATTTTTCGTTTGCTTCGCGCCGTAGATGAGAGAAGTCGTCACCATCGCACTTTCCCCCACTTCCTTGTCCGGCCAAATCTTGACGCCCGCCTTCACGACCGACTTCGCGCCGATCAGGCAATTGTCGCCGATGACCGCGCCGTCTCCCGTTTGCACGCAATCGGCAATGCGGACATTGCGGCAGAGCGTGGTTCCGGTGATTTCTGTCTTTTTCCCGATCAGATTGTTCTCCCAGAAAATCGCTCGTGCAAGCTTGCTTCCCGAGGAGACGACGGTGTTGTCTCCCAGCACCGTATACGGACCGACTGCCACTCCCGCCTGCAAGTGTACGTTTTTGCTGATATAAACCGGCCCTTCCAGGCGCACGGAAGAATCGACACGGACGTGATTTTCCAGGAAAATGCGCGGTGCGATTTCCTGGGCTTTAATCTCCAGATTGACCCGACCGTCCAACAGATCAAATTGTGCCTGCCGATATACCTCCAGAGAGCCGATATCCGACCAGTACCCGCTCGCTTCGTAGCCGTAGAGCGGTTTTTGCTGTTGTAAAAAGTACGGAAAAATGTCTTTGCTGAAATCGACTTCTTTATCTTCCTCGATATACGACAGCACTTCCGGCTCGCAGACGTACATCCCGGTGTTGACCGTATCGCTGAACACTTCCGCCCAGCTTGGCTTTTCCAGGAAACGGGTAATTCGACCGCGCTCATCCGTCATGACGACGCCAAACTCCAGCGGCGTCTCCACACGGGTAAGAATCAGCGTCGCCAAGGCGTCGTTTTGTTCGTGAAAGCGAATCGCCGCCGACAAATCCATATCGGTGAGCGTATCGCCGCTGATGACGAGAAAGCGTTCGTCGAGAAAATCGGCGCAGTTTTTCACGCTTCCCGCTGTTCCGAGTGGCGTTGTCTCTTCAAAGTACACGAGGGAAACACCATAGCGCGAACCATCGCCAAACGTATCGCGGATGACATCAGGCAGGTACTGGAGCGTGACTGCAATCTCTGTAATTCCGTGCTTTTTCAGCAAATCGATCGTGTACTCCATGCACGGCCGGTTCAAGAGGGGCACCATTGGTTTTGGAGTATGGGACGTTAACGGACGTAGACGTGTACCTTTACCACCAGCCATAATAACTGCCTTCATCTTTTTTCCTTCCTCCTTCATCATCGTTGCGAGCATGCGGGTTTGTGCTTATTTCTCCGATAACGTCAGGCGGTGTACGCCAAGCGATCGGTACTCCTCCATGGTCTGGGTCGCCAAAGCCGTCCAGTTGTACTGATGCAATACGTCATTTCGGGCTGTCTGCGCCAGCTGACGCCGTTTTTCCGGGTCCTGCAAAAGCCAGCGGAGCTGATCGGTGAGCGAATCCGGATTGCCCGCGTACATCGTCGCCCCGTTTTCTCCGTGCCGGACGATTTCGCGAAGCCCGCCCGTGTCTGCCGCCACAATCGGCACGCCCAACGCCATCGCTTCCAGCGCCACGATGCCAAACGGCTCATACAGACTGGGGAAAACGGCCAGATCTGCTAGGACGAACAACTGGTCTCGCCGTGTGTCGTCGACAAAGCCGAGGAACCTCACGCGATCCGCAATGCCCATCTCCTCTGCACGCCGTTGCCACTCTCCTTGCATCGGTCCTTTGCCCGCAATGAGCAATGTGGCATGACCAAACTCATAGCGCAGTCTCGCCATTGCTTCGAGCAGAAGGTGGACTCCTTTTTCCTGCACCAGACGGCCGACAAAAAAGAGAATGGGGCCATCGCCAATCGACAACTCTTCCCGCAGCTTGGCTTTGTCGAATGCGGGCGGCGGCGAGAGATCGACACCGTTGTATATGACGCGCAGCTTCGACTCGGAAATGCCGAACAGCCGCCGCACTTCTTCTGCCATATAGTGACTGCACACAATCACCCGATCCGAGGTGTGGGCCAGCGTTCTCTCGCTCTCGTGAATCCGCTGCTGAAACGGCGTGTGAATCCCTTGGTGCCGTCCGTGCTCCAGGGCGTGAATCGTACTGATGAGCGGAAGCGCGTAGCGTTCCCTGATTTCCATGGCCGCCCAGCCGACCAGCCAATCATGGGCGTGAATGATATCGGGACGCACGCCGCTTTTCCACAACCGTTCGGCGGCATCTGCCATGGCGAGATTAAGCTGGAACACCCATGACAGAAAATCTTCTTGTTCGGCGGGAATGTACGTGGGCAAACGGTGTACGTGGACACCATCCATGACTTCCTCCGCCACGCTCCCATCCGAGGCCCGGGTCAGCACATGCACCGCGAGGCCCTGACGCACCAGATGCCGGGCGAGATCGTAGACGGCGCGGCCGAGTCCGCCTACCACATGCGGCGGAAATTCCCAGGCCAGCATCAGAACGACTCCCGCTGGCTCCGGCCCTTTGCTTGCCGCTACCAACTGACGCGATACGTTCACTTTATGCGCTTGTTTGGGCAAATAGTACGTCTCATCCATGTGGGGAAAGATCGGGAAAGCCGTTTCCATCTGTGCGATTTTCTCTCTATCCAACCGGTTTTCGCGAAGCATGGCGAGCAACTCGCGCATGCCGACCAGATGGTCATGCGTGCGGCGCACCGCATATTCGACGACCGTTTGCCCATCCAGAATGAACGCCCAGTCGCTGCTTTGCGCCAGCATCAGCTCTCTGGCCGCTTGTCGCAAGGCGCGGCTGGCCAGCTCGTCGCGCTCCGGATCCTGTCCCTTGTTCTCGTAAAATGCGGTCACCGCCTCAATCAAGTCGCGCTCTGCCTGGTGCAGATGCCGATACACCCACCCGTTTTTTTCGTTCAGCCACACTTCCCCGTAGCCGTTGCGCCCCCAGGTCGACATCGGCAAAAATCCGCGATCTTGCTCGGGGTACTCCGCGAGGTACTCGGACGGGGTAATCAGCTTGACCGTCTGGGAGTCGCACGCGGTCTTGCGCAGCAAATAGTCCAGAAACTGCGGACCCTCGTACCACCAATGCCCGAACAGCTCGGCGTCGTACGTGGCGACGACCAATGGCTTGCGGTCCATCCAGGCTGCCGCTTCTTCGACCTGGCGCTCCCGGTGATACAGGAAGTGGCCTGCATGCAAGGCGGCCTTTTCCCGTGCCCAGTCCGGCTCGTACAGCTGCTTTTCCCCGTGAGGTCCTGTAATCCGGTGGTACTTCAATCCGGTGTGGACGCGGATGCCGGCCGGATGAATGTACGGCTCGATATAGCTCATCTCCCTGTCGAATCCGATATCCCGATAATATTCCCGGTAGTCGTAATCGCCCGGATAGCCGTCGACAGAACTCCACACCTGACTGGAAGCGATTTGATCTCGGGCAAACGCCGCTACGTCATGCGGAGTGGCGAGCGGAGCGAGTACGCCTCTTCTCGGTTGCGGTGTGGCGTGCTCGATCGTGTGGGAGTCGACGAAAAAGTAGTGCAGCCCTACCTCTTTCAGCAGCCGATCCAGCCCTGGCGTATAGCCGCACTCGGGAAGCCAGATTCCGCGCGGGCGCCTGCCGAGGATTCGTTCGTGCGTGTCGATCCCGACCCGAAGCTGCGCCAGAATCGCTTCCTCGGTTTCCACAAAAGGCAGAAACGCATGTGTCGCCGCGCAGGTAATCAACTCCAGGCAACCGCTGTCCGCCACGCGCTTGAAGCCTTCGACCAGCCGGTAATCCAGCTTGCTGCAAAACGACGCGATCGCACGAAACCGTTCCAGATACATTTTGGCGATGCGCTGTTCAGGCGGGTTGTTCGCCGCGCGCTTTACTTCTTTGCCTGCCAGCTCCACCGTTTTGGCGAGATGAGTGCGAAACCGCGACACGATAAGCTCGTCGTCCAGCATGGACAGCAAGGTAGGAGACAGGGCAAGGGTCATGCGAAAAGCGATCTTGTCCGAGAGAAGCTTGTCGAATACCATGAGCAGCGGGATGTAGCATTCCAGCATGGCCTCGTACATCCAGCGCTCTTCGAGGCGATCGTCCCGGTCCCCGTGCCGTACGTAAGGCATGTGGGCATGCAGCACGAGGGAGAGATAACCGTTGTGCACAGTGGACACCTCACTTATTTGGATGTTTTGGAATAGAGGGAATACGAGGAAAAGTTCTCAAACCAGGCAGGTGTTGAAGGATCAGATGCAGGCTCCACCAACGGCTCTCCCCAGACAGCTTTTGTATTTCGAGGAGTCACGACCACGTCCGAGCGCAAAATCGGACAAAAACGACCATGCTCAAATAATCCGAAGTCCATGATATACGTTCGCCCTGGCAATACATCGTACACGTACCAGGAGTGCGCTTCCTCGCCTACCAGGATATCCCGGACGGAATGGGCATTCTGCCCGTCAAACAGGCGTTCCGTCACGTCGTACAGACGCAGGCCCTTTTGAATATGGCGAAAATCGGCTCGTAAATACGATGCCACCATCCTCATTCGGGGCCAGGTGATTTCCCAGTAGACGAACAGTACGGTCGGACTTTGCGCCATCACCTTGACGATATCTCGTCCGTAAAAGGCCGGCAGCTGCCAATCCTCATTTCGGCGGGATGGCCGCGAAGGCGTCTGTCGATTCTCCGCCGACACACTCTCCACCTTCGCTCTGTCTTTTTGCAGACGATATTTTACCTGGCCTATGGTTAACCCGCATTCTTTGGCAATTTGTGCGATGGATTTGGATTGTGCACGTAATTCGAGAATTTTTTCCAGCATCGTGATGCGCTCCTTTCCGCCAAGTTTCCCTCCACGATCCGCTTGCGTGTCGTCTTTGTCTATTCACAATGTCATCATAGCGAAAGCTGCGAACAAAGACTGTCGAATGTTGGACGCGCATCCCTTCTTCTTTTGTCGATAAACGACCATGTTTTCGTCATTGCCAAACAAAAGTCGAGAAAGCGGTCCGGGAAATCGTTTTCACAAGTCGAATGCTGCCTCGCTTTCCTCGCTTTCTTTCCCCGGTTTTTTCCTGACCTTTCCATCTTATAAAGACCCAAGAACTTCCATGCATTACTTTATGAAAAATTGATCGCCAAACATCATTGGAACAAGCGAATTTTTTTAAAAGGCAGGGCCACCGCTTGTTCAGGCACGCAAAAAAACCCGCCTTGTCAGCGGGTTGGTCTTGCGCTTATCTGCGTTTCGTAATTCTGCCCGCACTCCCTGCCTTCGTGCGCGGGGGCGACTTGCTTTTGGGCTTGGAAAACACGGACGACTTTTGGGAAGAAACAGACGGGCTGCTGTCGGACGAGCGAATGATTTTGCCTGTGCTTCCGCTAGACGACGTGTCCTGCTTTTGGAACAGGTTGCCGTCCTGGCCGACCGTACCGCTGCCCTTCTTTTTGCTGTCACTGCGCTTGAAGATGCTGCCTGTGCCTTCCTTCGTGATCGGCGGCGCAGCCTTTTTCTCCGCCTCGGACGGCACGTGGTAGCTGCCTGCCGGCTTGTAAACGTCCTTGCTCGCATAGCCGCGATAGCTGCCCTTCGAACTTTTTTTCTGTCCATCGAACAGGTCATCGAGGACGCTGGCCAGGATGTAGCCCTGCAAAAAGGACGAATCGTAGTTTTCCCGGACGTACTCCTTCGTATCGACCTCAATCAGCGTATCGGACGGCTTCGCCTGATCCTGCTGCAAATGGTACAGCTCGTCAGGGTAGATCAGGAACATGTGCTCGGCATCTTCTTTGGAAATCTCGTCCGGCTGCTTCTGGTCCGCAAGCTCCTTCGCTACCTCGGGCACCGTCTTGTTTTCGGCGCGATAAATGCGCGACGTCTGCCCTTTGTCCTTGGTGGAGACGGATTCCAGCGGGTAGCTTTCGCCGATCGCGGGACTGCCGCAGCCAGCCAGCAGAAGCAGGAACACCGCCGGGATCAGCAGGAGCTTGATCGTTTTCATCCAACCATTCGGCATACTCATCTCTCCTTACGTTCCGCGAAGTACCTGCACATCCGCCGGCAATACCGCCTCTCCCTCATACAGCATGAACCGTCCGTCCTGCCATTCGATCCGCAACAGCTCGCGTCCATCGGATTGGAACTGCCACGTGTACTGTTCGCCGGACGTCTGGAACGGCGCTTTGCCAACCACCTGGATTCTGCCGTTGTACTGCTCCTCCAGATGGTACGTCACACCGTCCATTTCAATCGTGGTCGGCACTTCGTCGACGGAATCCAGGCGGCCGTCGATCAGGCTGTACAACTGAAAAATCGTTTTTTCGCGTTCTTCCATGTAAAAATAGCGGATGGTCGTTCCATCCTGCAAAGTCAGCATCGTCGCGTTGCGGCTCATATAGGTCGACTTTCCCGTTACCTGGTAGGTGACAAGCGAGACTTCCACCACATCGCCGGGGCCGACAGTCAGGATGCTCTTTTCCGGCGCAGGCGGCTCATGCCTGGCAAACAAGTTTTGCATGCGTTTGAACAAACTCATCTGGTCCTACTCCTTCCTAAGCCTTCCCTAGACCAATGCGCCCAGAATAAGGGCGCCGACCACGTGCAGCGATCCCGCCACCATGGCGTGTCCTACCATGCCTTGCTGCGTTCCGCGCTCCAGGTCAAGTCCGGTAAAGGTCTTCAACAACAGCTCGGCGATTTTCTCCAGCAACAGCAAGATGATAAAGGAGACCACAGATACCAACAGCGCGATCCACAGATCGTTTGCATTCAAAATCGACTGCGACAAAATGTATCCTTGGGCAAACAGCTTCATGACAAAACGTGTGGTGACAGCCACGTTGCCTTTTTTGATTTCCGCGATGTCCTTGTATTTGGTGAACAGCGTGTCAATCCACATCAACAAGAACAAGAGAATGCCGCCAGCTCCTGTCCAGACCAGCATGGCCAGTATTTGCCGCAACTCCACATCGATCCCTCCGTAGTCAAAAAAGATGAGAAAGCTCGACTTCGCCAACCGTTTGGGGCGGCGAAGCCTGTATGGGGTCCAATTGATCCCGCAAAGAAAAAGGGGCACCGCCCTAGCGGTTTACCCCTCGTATTTTTTCAACAGTGCGGCCAGCTCGTCTTCGACCTCCTGGTCTTTGGAGAGCTTGGCGATCTCGTCGTCAAGCGAGCTTTGCTGTTTGTACAGCTCCCCGCTTGCCTCGGCCTCCGCCTCCATTTGCAGCGCTTTTTCTTCCATGCGCTTTAGGCCCGCCATCGCCGAGTTGCTGTCGAATCCGGCCATCGTCTGGTTGATCGTCTTCTGGGCTTTGGCCGCATTCACGCGGGCAACGAGCGTCTCGCGCTTGTTTTTCAGCTCGGTAATCTGTTTCTTCATCTCCGTCAGCTTGTCGCGCAGTCCGTCCGCCGCCAGCTTGTTTTTCTCGTACGCTTCCTTGTATTCAGCCCTTTTTTGTTCAGCCGCTTTCTTCTCTTCCAGTGCGCGGCGGGCCAGGTCGATATTTTTCGCTTGCGCAGCTACGTGTGCCTGCTCATCGCGCTTTTTCACCAGCGCTTCCTGCTCTTCATACAGCAGCTTGAATTTTTTCTCCAGGGCGATTTGGGCAGCGACCGCTTTTTCTGCTTCGCTCAGGTCTTCTTGCATATCGCGCAAGTATTGATCCGTCATTTTGATCGGATCTTCCGCTTTTTCGATCAAGGCATACAGGTTGGACATGGTCAAATCGCGAAGCCGTTTGAAAATGGACATGTTCATTCCTCCTTCAGTACGATCTGGGTCATTCGCCCAGCTTTTCCGCACTCTGTATACCTGTATCTACGTTCCTTACGCAAGCAAGTTTCAAAATCAAATGGCCTTTTTCTGCCTCAGGAGCTTTTTTCCTTGAGCGGCGGCAGGCTGATTTTGGCCTTTTTCTCTGCTTCCTCCCAGTGCAAGTAGGCGTCGAAGCGTTCTTTTCCTTTGACAAAGCCTTTGATGAGATTCGTCTTGCCCGTCTCCATCAGTTTTTTGACGGCAGCGGGCGTGATCTTTTTCCCCAGGATCGTCTTCGACACGGTCACGGCGCACTGCGATTTTTTATAGTTGGCGCATCCGTAAAAATCGCCCTTGTCCACGAGATCCCCGCCGCATGCCCGGCACACCGCCACTTTGGAGCCGAGCGAGAACTTCGTCGTCTGCTTCGACTTGGGCAGCGCTTCGACGTCGTATCCGTCCAGCTTCCACTCGCGCGACTGCTGGACGGCATCCTCGACGATCTTGTGCGAGAGCTTGCGCACCTGTTCCATAAAAGCTTGCGGGGAAGCCTCCCCTTGTCCGATTTCCTGAAGGCGCTGCTCCCATCTCGCCGTCATTTCCGGGGAGGCGAGAATTTTGTCGCCGATTACCTCGATGAGCAGCATGCCTTTTTGCGTCGCGAATACCTGGTTTTTGCGCACCTCGATGTATTTGCGCTCCTTGAGCATGTTGATGATTCCCGCCCGGGTCGCTTCCGTGCCCAACCCTTCCGTTTTCATCAACACCTGCTCCAGCTCCTGGTTGTCGAGGTGCTTGCCCGCTGTCTTCATCAACGTAATCAACTGGCCCTCCGTGTAGCGCTTGGGGGGCTGGGTCTTGCTCTCCTTGGCCTCTACCTTGTGTACCTTCCCCGTCTCGCCTTTGGCGAGCGGCGGCAGCACCGCTTCCTTATCTTCTTTTTCCTCGTCGAACAAAACCTCGCGCCAGCCTGCGCGAATTTGCACCTTTCCTTTGCTGATGAACACGGCGCGGCCATCGACGAGCGTCTTCACCGTCGTGTAATCGAACAGCGCGCTTTCCTGGTGCGCGGCGATGAGACGTCTCGCAACCAGGTCGTATATGTTCCGCTCCTCGCCACTTAACCTCGCGACGGTTGGTACCTGCTCGGTAGGAATGATCGCATAGTGATCGGTCACCTTTTTCTGGTTCACATACCGCTTGTCCTGGGCGATGGACGCTTTGGACAGGGGAAAGTGCGACTGGTACTCCGGCTGCCTGGACAGCTTCGCCAAAATGTCGGGAAACGTCTTCGCCTCTTCTTGCGTCACAAACGACGAGTCGGAGCGCGGGTACGACAAAATTCCTTTCACGTACAGCTTTTGCGCGATTTCCAGCGTCTTCTGCGGCGAGTACTTGAACATTTTGTTCGCGGTCGCTTGCAGCGAGGAGAGGTTGAACAAGTACGGCGGCAAAAATTCTTTGCGCTCCGTCTCCACTTCGCTCACTTCTGCCGGCTTGTCCCGGCAAAACGCGGCGATTCGCTCCGCGAGCTGCGGGTCGAGAATGCGCGATTCTCCGTCGTCCTTGTGCCAGACGCCTTCGTAGCGCTTCTTGCCGATCGCAAAGGTCGCCTTGACCTCCCAGAACGGCTCGGGCTTGAACGCGGCGATTTCCTTTTCCCGCTTGACGACCAGCGCGAGCGTCGGCGTCTGCACCCGACCTGCGGAAAACACGTCGTTGATCCCTTTTTGCTTCAGCAGGAGCGTGTACACGCGCGAAGCGTTCATTCCGACCAGCCAGTCCGCGCAAGAGCGGCTGTACGCCTCGTGGTACAGATTGCGCGTCTCTGTCTCGTCGAGCAACGCGGAAAACCCTGCGGTCACGGCGCGCTCCGTCAGCGAAGAAATCCACAGCCGCTTCATCGGCTTCTTCACTTTGCACATTTCGACGATGGTGCGGACGATCAGCTCTCCTTCCCGGCCCGCGTCGCCTGCATGGATGATTTCCGTAACGTCTGTGCGTTTCAGCAATTGTTTGATGATGCCAAACTGCTTTGCTTTGGACTTCATCACCTGGTAGTGAAACGACTCGGGGATGAGCGGCAGTGTGGAGAGCGACCACTTTTTCCACGCCGGGTTATACGCCTCTGGCGGCACCAGCTCACAGATGTGTCCGACCGCCCAGGTAAAAAAAGCCCCCTTGGGAAAAATCCGGTTGGGGTGCACTTCGATAAAGCCTTGCTGTTTTTTATGGGGAAACGGACTGGCAAGCTTCATGGCCTGGTCCGGTTTCTCTGCTATGACGACTTTCATGCCTGCTCTTCTCCTACATGTGTAATCTCTCCTTCTATTCTACTACATCCGGCAGGCGAAGCTGAAAAAATAGACAGAAAAGCGTCGCGGCCTCTTACGAACCGAACAGCTTCCCTTTTGCCAGCACGGCCCGCTCGATTTTTTCCAGCGCCTGGCAGTACGCCTCCTCAGCGCAGAAAGAAGCGGGTTGCTCCCGAGACAAGAGCAGCTGGCGCATGACGCCTTTGGTCGCGGGGTACCAGTCCGCCGCCTTGGGCGCCTCGTGCCGAACTTGCTTCCAGACGTGCCGCAGCGCAGGGGAGTACAGCCGATTGGCGCCAGGTAACAGCTGGCAGCCGCCTAGCTTTTTCTGGTGGGCCTTGCCTGGCGCCGTCTCGCGCAAATCATGGAACAGGTGCGGCCAAAAATCTTTTCGCGAACCGGTGTGCGGCTTGTCGCTGGCCCACTGTATGGCGCCTTCCCTGAGCCGGAGGGAAGTGAACAACAGGCTGTACAATCTTTTGCCCAGCTCGATGCGCTCTGCCAAGGAGGCAAAGTGAAAAACAGGTGCGCCTGCAAGCCGCAACGCTCCGTCCTCCTGCCCCTCTGCCCTGTACGGAAACAGGATCAGATTGAGCCGCAGCACCTCCTGCAAGGCAAACGGCAGCGTCTTGACCACCGTCGTCTGGTAGGTTTCGTCGCTCATCATGTGCGTCTCCAAATAATGCTGTTCGTTCATAATCAGGCCGACCGTAAGCAGCTTGCTGTCGCCCGTTTTCCAGAAATGGTTCCAGACGGCCTGCATGAACACGGAGACGTGCAGTTCGGGAAGCAGGTGAAAAAGAGTGGTCTGTCGCTTCACGCTTTCCTCATACAGTAATAATTGAGGGTATGCATCGTGAAAAATCAGCCAGTTGCCCCGCTCCAAAAACGAAAAATAGTCCTGCTGCACGTTTGCCGGAAGCAGCCGCGGCAATAGCTCCCCGCGCAGATCGGTCATGCTCCAGCCGGCGTTGCGCGAGACGAGGTGCGCCAAAAGTGCCCAGTGAACCTCCGGATGCTTGCGAAAAAACGTCAAATAGGCGCTCGTCCGGTCTACGTTGTCGCCGTTGCTCGCTTCTGTTTTGTGCCTGATTTCTGCGACGGTCTCCCGCTCGTGGGGGAGGGGCGACTTGGCCGCCTGTCTCGTTTCCGTCGCTTTCACAAGCTCGCGTGCGAGCGGCCATAAAGCCGGATTCGCAGGCCATGACCATCCCATACCGTTCCCTCCTGCCTGGCAAACGCATTTTTTGTATACGGGCAGCTAAGACTGGCCAAAGGCTTGGCGCAGCCCAATCAAGTTTGCGAAATCGAGGTGTTTTCGTTGCGCGACGTACACCAGGAAATCAGCCGGATTCAGTCCGTTGTCCTGCACAGCCAAAAGCAGGACGGCTCCTGGCGCTTCTGTCTGGAAAGCTCTCCGACGACAGACGCCCACATGATGATCCTCTTGCGGACGCTCGGGATGGATGATGAGCGGCTCATGGACGGGCTGACGGCGCGGATCGCCGCCCTTCAGCAAGAAAATGGCGCCTGGAAGCTGTACCCGGACGAGGCCGAGGGAAATCTCTCGACGACTGTCGATTGCTACTATGCGCTGTTGCTTTCGCGCCGCTATGAAAAAAAGGAGCCGCGAATGGCTCGCGCCCGCGCGTTCATTCGCGCCAAAGGCGGCCTGAGCGAGGCCAACCTGCTGACGAAGTTTGCCGCCGCGCTGACAGGACAGTACCAGTGGCCCGCTCATTTTCTTGTCCCTGTGGAAATAGCACTCTTGCCCCCAAGTTCTCCGATCAGCTTTTACGATTTTGTCGGGTACGCCCGTGTGCATCTGGCCCCGATGATGATTGTCGCCGACCGCAAATACGCCCACGTGACGGCGGATACACCCGATCTGTCCGATCTGTATGTGAACCCTTCCCTCGCCCCCGGCCTCTATCCCCATCGATTGCTGGAGCGCTTCACGCAGGGCGGCCAGCACTTTTTGGCCTCCATCCACGAGTACGTGCTGCGCTTGCCGTTTTTGCCCGGCCTGTTGCACGAACTGTCCTTGCGCCGATTGGAGCAGTTCATCCTGGCGCGTGTGGAGGCAGACGGGACGCTGTACAACTACTCGACCTCGACGTTCTTCATGATCTTTGCCCTGCTTGCCCGCGGCTACTCTGTGCGGGATCCGCTGATTGCAAGAGCGATGTCAGGGCTGCGCGAGTCTGTTTGCCAAACGGCGGAAGGCGCGCATGTGCAGCTGGCGACCTCTGCCGTCTGGGACACGGCGCTACTGTCGCATGCCTTGCAGCAAAGCGGCCTGCCCGCAAGCCACCCTGCCATCCAGCGGGCGAACCGCTATTTGCTGCAAAAACAGCAGCATACGTACGGAGACTGGAAAATTCGCAATCCGGCAGGAATTCCTGGCGGTTGGGGCTTTTCCGACCACAATACGATGAATCCGGACATCGACGACACGACAGCGGCCCTGCGCGCTCTGCGCAGCCAGTCCCGCCTGGACAAAACAACCGCTGCCGCCTGGAAGCGCGGACTGGATTGGCTGTTGTCCATGCAAAACGACGATGGCGGCTGGCCTGCCTTTGAAAAAAATACGGATTCCCCACTCATTTCCAGCCTGCCGATCGAAGGCGCAGATACCGTCAGCACCGATCCGTCCTCGGCTGATTTGACCGGGAGAACATTGGAGTTTCTCGGGCGCTACGCCGGGTACAAAGAGAGCGACGCTCCTGTGCAAAAAGCGGTTCGCTGGCTGCTCGCCCGCCAGGAAGCGGACGGCTCCTGGTACGGCAGATGGGGAATCGCCTATTTGTACGGGACGTGGGCGGCGCTCACCGGACTGATGGCCGTCGGTGTCTCTCCTGCTCACCCGGCGGTCCAGAAAGCGGTCGACTGGCTGACGCGGCAGCAAAATGCCGACGGCGGCTGGGGCGAATCGTGCCACAGCGACGAGAAAAAAACGTACGTCCCCCTCGGAGCCAGCACGCCATCGCAAACCGCCTGGGCGCTCGATGCCCTGATCGCCGTACATCCCCGGCCGACTCCGGCCATGGAGCGAGGCATCGACTATTTATCCAGACAAAGCCAGGCAACAGACTGGACCACCGCTTATCCGACAGGCGGCGGACGCCCCGGCGGCACTTATTTTGCCTATCACAGCTACCGCTGGATTTGGCCGTTGCTCGCCCTGAGCCACTACCGGAACAAATACGTGTCCACTAGCTAGACGAGGCGCTCAGTCGCCTCGTCTCGTCGGTGTGGTCGGCCGGATCGGAACTTCTTTGCTGAAAATGAGCGAGTCGTCCGCCGTGTCAAAAACCGACGAACAGCTGATGACATCCGCATCCCCGATCAGCACGAGCGACGACTGCTGCACGCCCCCCATCTTGATTTCGCCCACGGCGATTTTTTTGTTGGTGACCTTCATGTTCATCGCGCTTCCTCTCCTTTTTCTATCCTCGCCAAACTCTCCTGCCTGTCGCTGCTGTATCGTATGCCCACGTGGCCCGGTGCGGACCGCATCCGCACGAAAAACAGGTATGAACACCCAGTGCCGTCACACATACAATACAAAAAGGAGTCTCCCGAGAGGATGTGTCGAAGCTGCCAGCCATTGTTGGAGTCATCAACGTGAACAGCATAAGCGGCGTCTTCAATGTCGGAGACGTCCGCAGAATCTCGCCTGTCAGCTATACCAAAACGTTTGCCGGCGGCGGATCGTTCAACTCAGGCACCAATCTTTCGTTCAAAATTCCCCGCAGCGTTGTCTATATAAATGAGACAGCGGGCAACGAACTGCCGATTTTTGTGGAGGACACAAGCGACTCGGCGGCAAAGGGACGGGATGTTTCATGAACTTTTTCGTTCATCAAAACATTGTCATCCACAGTTTGAAAATTGATGGCATCACCAACTCGTCGGTTTGCCAAATTGGCAGCGCAGGTATGATTAAACCGTTATCGCAGATGTACAACACAGGCGGGTTCACGGAGCCGGCTCCCCCTGCGGGGCCACTGCCCGAGACTTCGTCCGAGGAGTTCATTCCGCTTGTGCCCTTGGTTGCGCCTTCGCGCTAACCGGCTTTACGTTTGATGAAGAAGGATGATCGTCATGTACATGGGTCCCGAAATGAGGCAGTATTTGCAACAGTTACATGACTATATACAAGCGCAGAACAAAAAATTGGAGAAAATGAAGCAAATGATAGAAGAACTGCAACAGGACGTCCAGGACTTGAAGGAAAAGCAGGTTCCTTCCGTCATCAAAAACGAATACAAATTCGATCTGCTGAAAGTCGAACGGCTGGAAGGAACGCTCAACATCGGTCTCAACCCGAAGAGCAACGATTCCGGCATCGGCGATTTTTCCATTAACCAAAGCATGGATGTGCCGAACGGGGAGAAACAAACCGCGCCTTTGTTTGACCGCGTGCAAAAAGAAATTTACCGTTACTTGACATCTGACGCCTACCAGGTGCTGGAACGAATCGAGGAAGAGTGCGGTTATCCGCTGAACGACGATTACCGGGACTTCATTTTGGGAGATATCAAAAAGCAGATCGACCAGCGCATCCGTCACTATGTCAATCAGCTACAGACCGATGAGTGGGAGCCTGAGCAGCTCGACGCCTGGGTGGAGAAAACCGTGCAGAAGGTCAAGCGCGATATCGAAAAAACGTGTGAAAGCTTTATCAAAAATCTCCCGCGCGAGGTGAACGAAACCGGACATGATCTACCAAGTGATAAACGGTGACCTATGCGTGCGCAGCGTCTCAATCGAAGCCCTGTCGTCTTCGGCCTCCCTGTTTATCGGCGACATGACGACGGTCACGCTGCTCTCGTTCTACGAAACGCCACCCGAGTCCATGATTCTCGGAGCGATCCCGGTTGATACGGCACTCACTCCACCTTGAGGAGGTTCCCTGGATGCATCGAAGAACGAGCCATGTCAAAAAGCTGAACAGCCTCTCCATCGACGATTCCTCCGTCTTGCAGATCGGGGACTCGAAGGAAATCAACGCCCAGGCCAACGTATTGGCTGTACAACGGGAAAAAGCCATCTTTTATGCGCACGAATTTGAATTTGAAGATTACGCGATGTTTTCTGTGCCGCTCTCTCCTCCTTGTCCGGTCGAGCCGATGTGTCTCGATACGTTTCACGACTGTTCCCATATTCACGTTAGGACGGTCCATGTTCCGTTTGCGGCGGCCTCTTCGCTGATCCATATCGGCTCAACCGACCATCTGACCCTGGAAACGCGCGTGAAAAACATCCGGCACCTGCTTCGCGACGAGCCCAAACGAGAAAGGAGGAGCTAGCCGTGCCTTCCGTAGTGGGAGCTGTCAATATCAACAGCAACTCGGGAACCGTAAACTTCGGGGACACCTTGAACATTTCGCCCAAATCCGCCTCCAAGACCTTTTCCGGCTCGGGCGGCAGCAATACGGGCAACGTCGTGAACACGATCAACGGCGCCAATGCCACAAATACGTTTGATCCGAACCTCGTGGATCAGCCGCTGGTCGGAAATATATGAACGGACGGTGTTAATGGCTTCCATTAGCACTGTCTCTGTCTGGACGCGGACATGCTTTCTCTTCGCCCCTGCCCGATGCAAAAACAGAAAAAGAGGAGGGGCGAAAAGTTCCTCCTCTACAGCTTCGCCTTGAACGTTGTTTTTCGTTCGCGGTAATCGGCATCACGCTGCAAACAAATGTCCAGCAAGCCATCCTGGTACTGTGCTCTCATCCCTTTGGCGATCACCGGGGCAGGCAGCTCGATTTTCCGGTAAAAAGGGCCGTAGCTTCTCTCCGCCTTCACGCATGAGCCTTTGTCATCCGGCTGCTTGATCTCCCCTTTGATTTCCAGCACTTTTTGTTCGACAAGCGCAATCTCCAGGCTGTCGCGCACAAAGCCCGGCAACTCGCAGCATACGATCACGGACTGCTCCGACAAGAACACGTCCGTCAGCGGAAACTCTTCTGACTCTTCGACCTGCACCACGCGCAGCGGCCTATCCTTTGCCTTCTTCCCTTTCTTTCCGACGGTCGGCACGATTTTCGCGGCAGAGGCCGCCGACTGATCGGGAGCTTTCTTGCTGAGCGCCGCAATGTTTTCCCAAAAGTTCACATCCATGATCTGATTCATCTGGCGCAAGGCTCCCCATGGATGGTCTTTGTCCAGGTTTAATTTTGCCAAGCTTTGCGATGCTTTTTGCAGCTGCTGCATCGTCTCCTGCCAATTTTTCAAGAACATCGTCTCCCTTCCCGAAAGCAGGCAGCGCTTTTGCTCTCTGGCAGTATATGTGCCCGGCTGTGGGAAGGGTGCACAAAAATCGTTACGTTTGCCCACTGTCCGCGCCCTCTGTCACAGACGCAGGCGGTGCGAGGATATCGGGAGGCGGCTGGTCGCTCGGATACGTCTCGCCGTCTTGTCCTGCGCCTCCATGCGGGACAGGCGTTGGCGCTGGCTGCGCCGGCGTCTCGGGCTTCGGCTTCGGGGCCGAAGCTGCCGGCTTCTCGGGCCGGGTCTGGGGTTTTTCCGCTCCGGCTTGCGTAGAGCTCGACGGCTTCGGGAGTGACGGTCTGACCTCTGTTTTCATCTCTGCCTTGGCTACCTCCGCTATCGCCGCATTGCTGAGCTTGTCGCTGACTTCCGCCACTCCCAGCTCCTTCTGCAGCGTGCTGCGGACCGCCTGCATGTTCTCCTTCGGCCACAGCGAGTACGGAGAGCTCCAGATCGCGCCGTTTTCCAACGAGATGATATGGTCGGAAGAGAGGCTGCCGAAGTCCATGGCCAGCCCTTTGATCTGGTCTTTGGACAGATCGGTTTTGATATGCTTGCCGACGGTCGCCATCACCTCCGTCAAACGGGTAATTCCGTCTATCGAAACCATTTTGTCCGCGACAGCGCGAATGACCTGCTGCTGGCGGCGGTTGCGGTCGAAGTCGCTGGAGTTGTAGGCGCTGCCGCGCCTGTCGATCCGGTGTCTGACGAAGCCAAGCGCCTGCTCGCCGTTCAATACTTGCCTGCCTTTCTTCAAGCTGCGGTAGACGCCCTGCCTGGGCAATTCGTACACCAGGTCGCGGTCCACGTCTACCTGGACCCCGCCGAGCTTGTCGACCACAGCGGTAAAGCCTTCAAAGTCGAGCTGGATGTAGTGATCGACCGAGACACCGAGCATGTGCTCCAGCGTCTTTTTCAGCATCGTCATGCCATTTTCCGTGACAGGCTGTCCTTTGCTTTCCGCCAGCTTCTTTTGTCCTTCTCCCAGCGCAAAAACTTCGTTGATTTTGTGATAGCCTGGATAGCCTGGTATCTGGACCCGCGTGTCACGGGGCAGCGACACCATCGTTACCTTTTTCGTGACAGGGTTAGCGACAGCGACGACCAGCACATCGGTGTTCAGCATCCCGATGTTGGCGCGCGTGTCCAATCCGACAATGACAAAGGAAATGGATTTTTGTTCCTCATACGGCTGCTCCACGACAGGCTGATCGGGAAGCTTGTACGGGTCTTCTGTCACGTCCCCCAATGTTTTGTCCACCTGGTTCAAGGCATACCCTGCCCCGACCGCAAGCAAACAGAGGAACAGGCAGATAGCCAGAAGCAGATACATCCGCTTGGATCGCTGTCCGCGTTTTTTTTGTTTCCGCGGCGTCTTCACAGAGGCCCCTTGTTTTTCCTTCTTGGCCTGCACGTAGGTTCACTCCTTTTCCCATGGTGCCAATATTTCCGTTTCAATTTTTCTATCATTCTGGAAAAGCATGTCCCATTTTACCATATTTTGCTGTCGATTTGTAGGTGACGGTCAGGACCATGCACCGGTTTTGTCGTTTTGACAGTGAGTCCTTGCACTCCGGAAACGAAACAGGTAGTCTAAAACTATTGGGAAATCGGAAACAGAAAAGATCGGGGGACTGGAGAGTGGAACACGTACAGGTGCTGATCGCAGGCGGCGGCATCGCGGGTTTGTCTGCCGCTATTTGGTGCCAACGATTGGGGTTGTCTTGCTTACTGGTGGAAAAGTCGGATCGGCTGGGGGGACAATTGCACCAGATTCACAATGAAATCTGGGATTTTCCTCCGCGGGTCTATCCCCGGGGCGCGTTGCTCCTGGATGAATTGTACCAGCATCCTGCGATCCAAAAACTGAATGTCCGGCTGGAAGAAGAGCTGTTGGCCGTCGACCGGGATGCGCATATCGTGACGACCTCCAAGGCGACCTATCGCGTCGACTATCTGCTCATCGCCACCGGCGTTACCCCCAATGAAATTCCCGCCCTCGACGGGTGCAAGCGCGTCCTGCCTCCCGGTTTTTCCACGACAGCGGAAGCCACATCGGTAGCAGGTCAAGTGCTTGCGGTCATCGGCGGAGGAGATCGCGCGCTGGAAAGCGCGGTCAATCTCACCAGGCATGCGCGCCATGTCTACTTGCTGATCCGCGGCAACCATCTGCGCGGTCGCCCCGACTGGCTGCAACAAATCAAGGCCCTGCCCAATTTGTCCGTTCTGTGGGAGACGGAGGTACAAGGTTACCGGCACGCGGGAGAACGGTTGCTGTTGACGCTGGCTTCGCGGCGCCCTGAAAACCCGCAAACGCTTACCGTCGACTGGATATTGCCGCGCATCGGCGTCCATGGCAACTGTGCCGGGCTGGACGGCCTTGCCACGTTCGGAGACGGATATGTGAAAACGGATGAATTCCAGCGCGCCGACGATTCGTGGATCTACGTCACGGGTGACGCCACCAACGGAGCCGCCTATGCCAGCCTGTCTTTGGCTGTCGGGCAGGCGATGAAAGCCGTCAAGCATATATCCATGCAAAATCGGGCTTCTACCCCGTTCTGCCCGTAGAAAGGAGGGCTGTTCTTGTACGCTTTTTCAGATGACTTCGGTTTGCCTGTGCAGCTGACCTTCGACCCTGAAGAATATCGCCTTCATCCGGCAGGCCACGTGCTCATTCTGCCCTTTTATCAAGGAAAGCTGCTGTTTACCCGCCACCGCAGCCGGGGCGTGGAGCTGCCCGGAGGAAAAATCGAGCCTGGCGAGAGCAGTCTGGCGGCGGCCGTCCGGGAAGTGTACGAAGAGACGGGTGCGGTGCTGGAAGGCATCGAGCGAATCGGCCAGTACACGCTTGCCGGGGGACAGCGAAAAGACATCTACATTGCAAAAGTGCTCACGTACGCCAAGACGCCTTCCGGACCTGACGTGACGCAAACCGTCCTCTTCGACACCATTCCCCGCGATATCAAGGGCGATGGGCAGTTCAGCCGGATTTTGCGCGACGATGTCTACCCGCTGACGCTGGAACGAGCGCTTTTGCATCCGTTTGCCGCTCCGCCCGTCCGTTCCAGCCGATGACCGGCTGACGCAAACAAACAGGCATGTCCCTTCCCCCTTCCTGATGAGGAGCTGCGGCAGGGCTGCCTGTTTTTCGGTTTAGTTTTTTTCCTTTTCCTTTTTCCCCGACAGAATCCGTGCAAACAGGTCGTTGACATCGAAGCCGTATTTCTCCATCGCCTGCGCCCGCCGTTTTTCCTCTTCCGTCTCCGGCTCGATCCCGAGCACCTCCGATACTTGCCGCCACACCTTCGTTTCGCTCTCTTTGGCTGCATCCTGCTCCCGGCTCTGTCCGCCTTGTTCGGCCTGCTTCGGCTTCAGGAAGAAAATCGCCAAAATAGCGAAGACAAGCGACAAGCCGGCAATGGAGAAAAACATAACCGTCCGCGAAATGCCGAGCAACCAGGTGAAGATCGGCGGCCCGACAGCCACCCCGATAAACCGGACGCCGCTGTACAAAGAGGTAATCATGCCCCGCTCCGCTTTTTGCACCGCTCCGACAATCATCGAGTTCAGGCAAGGCAAAATCATGCCTGTACCGATGCTGCCAATGATGAGAATGCCGATCAGCGCATAGGCCCCTTTTACAAAGCTGGCGAGAATGTACGACGCCGCGAGCAGAAACATCCCGACGATCACAAACAGGCGCATCAGGCCGAGCTTCTTTTTGATAACCAGCCCCGTCACATAGGCAGCGATGCTCATGACGAGCAGCGGAATCGCCAAAAATCCGCCTTTGATGACGCCGTCGATCTTGTAGGTTTCCTCCAGCAGGTCCGACAAGTAGAACAGGACGCCAAACAGCGTGAACAGGCAGATGCTGCCGATAAAAAACGCGGGGATGAGCCATTTGCCGTGCTGCTTGAACACCTGTGCGATTCTGTGCAAATACTGCTTGACCGGAAGCGGCTTTCGCTCCTGCTTCTTTTCCTTGGTCAAAAACAGGAACAAGACCAGGACGACGCCGCAAATGATCGGAAAAGCGAGAAAGACCATGTACCAGGAAATGAGCGCGAGCAGCGCCCCGAAAATGGGGCTGAGTACCTTGCCCATGCCGTTCGACGTCTCCATCAAGCCAAGCGCCTTGCTCTCGGACGCTCCCTCAAACAGATCGCCGACCAGAGCCATCGCAATCGGCGCTGTTCCGGCTGCGCCAATCCCCTGGAGGACGCGCCCGCCCATGATGAGCATATACGGCTGATCGAGCCAGAGTGCCGCAAGCCCGGCCAACAGCCCACCCGTTCCGTAGAGGGCAAGCGAGATCAGGATGACGATTTTGCGGCCAAAACGGTCGGACAAATAGCCCGCCAGCGGAATCACGAGTCCGGCGGCAACGGAAAACGCCGTAATCAGCAGGCTCGTTTGCAGCGACGTCAGCTCCATCTTGTTTTTCATCGTGGGCAGGACGGGAATGAGCATCGAGTTGCCAAGCACCATGACCAACGGAATCCCTGTCAGCCCAATCAGGTTTTTCGCATTTTGCGCCATACGAAACTCCTCATCTCACGCATATGCGCTGCCATCCCAGCGCGTGGCGTTGATAATCTCCCAATCCGGCTCCACGCCGATCCCCACTCCAGACGGGATCGTCACTTCACCATGGACCGGGCATAACGGAAAAAGGTGCGTAAACGGATTTTCCATGACATCCCACTCGACCGGCTCGATCGGTTCGCTGTCCATTTTGCTCCAGGCAGGCAAGCATGCTTGCGCGAACAGCGTGTACAGACGGGCCAGCCCGCCATCAAACGAATGCGGCGATACGCGATAGCCGTATTCGCGAGCCACTTGCAGATTCGTCCGATAGCTCTCGATTCCTTCTGTATGCAGCAAGTCCGGTTGCGCGATATCGAGCGCCCCCGCTTTGAACAGCGGCAAAAATTGCGCACAGCGGACCAGATTCTCCCCGCCCGCAAGCGGGATCGGCAATGCGGCACGCAGCTTGACGTACTCGTCCGTGCGCTCCATCGGCATCGGCTCTTCCAGCCACATCCAGTTCGAATAGCGCTCGATCAGGCGCGTCCACTGTCTGGCGGTTGCCAGATCGTAGCTTTGATTGGCATCGAGCGCTACCTGTACGTCCGGCGAAAGCATGTCCATCAGCTGGGCGATGTGCGTCTGATCTTCCTGAACGGATCGGCCGCCGATTTTTACCTTGAGCTGGGAAAATCCCACGGCGATCGCCGCTGCGACCTGGTTGAGCGCGTGCGTGATCCAGTCCTCGCGCTCGGCATACGATTGAAACGACGCGTAGACGGGAATGGTCCGGCGGAGCGCACCGCCCCATAGCTGGCAGACCGACATCCCTGCCGCCTTGGCCACGATCTCGGTCAACGCCATGCTGACGCCCGCTGCCGAGCGCTGATGCCACTTGCTGATGATCGCGGCAAGCTCGTTTCGGGCGGAAGCGTCCCTGCCCAGCAAAAAAGGAACGATTCGCTCGCGAAACCCGCGATCCAGAGTGGGCAGCCAGTCGACGATTTCTCCCCAGCCGTCGATCCCGGCTTGCGTGATGATGCGGATGAGATACGTGCTGCGGTAGCGCTTGTACCCGTTGGCGTCCCCGTAGGCTTGCGTCAGGCGGTGCAGCAACGGATACGTTTCGATGCGTTCGATCAGCAGACTGCGGTCATTTGACGTCATCGCGCCCCTCGCGTTGTTCGTGTAGCGCGGCAAACTCGTCGTAGGAGAGGAAGTTGCCTTTTCCTTCGCCTTTGTGCATGTAGTCTTCGTAGGTTTCGCTGCGCATGAAGTGCACGCTGTCGGAACCGTGGTACCCGTCGATATCCGTATAGCCGATTTCTTCGACAGCTTCGACATACCCTTCCGGCTCATCGCTTTCGATGTACATTTCGCCGTAGTCGGCTTTGTCGCTGTCCTGGAAGGAAAACGGCGTGCTGGATGTTCCCCACGACTCGACGATTTGCCAGGCGTCTTCCCCGTCAAAGCCGTTTTGCCCTTCTTTTTCGTCGAGCGATGTGCGGCCAAACGGCGGCTGCAAAAACGCTTCCTCGATCGGCCGGGATTCGTTCACATGGGGCGCAGGCGCGTGTTCCTTGCACGTCTGCGCCTGGGGCAAGGCTTCCAGTCGCTCGACAGGAATCGGCTCGCCGCAGACGGTGCACAGCCCGTACGTCCCTTCGTCCATGCGAGTCAGCGCCTGTTCGATTTCTTTTAACGTCTCGCGGTCGAGGCTGTCGAGGGCGAGGTCTTTTTCCCGTTCAAACAGCTCGCTGCCGATGTCGGCCGGATGGTTATCGTACATGGAAAATTCCTGCAAGGAGGTCGTCATCGGCTCGCGCATGCCGTAATGATCCTGTACGCGGTCTTCCAGTTCTTTTTTCTGCGCAAGCAGCTTCTCCCTGAAGCTGGCCAGTATGTTCGGGTCCACGTCAGCCACCGCCTTTGTTTGATTTCCTCACCTGGTAGTATGGCTTTGCAGGCGGGAAATAACCGTTCGTCGTTGCTTCCTGGGCCTTGCTTGGGCAACGAAAAACCGCGCAGCAAAAAACAGCCCTGTTAGGGAAGGGCCGTTTCATTCGGGAATAACCAGCACTTTTGTCGGCCACTCGCCAACGTCCACTTGCTGGATTTGCTTTAGCTCCTGCGTATCAATCACGCTCACCGTTCCCGGTACAACATTCGCGACAAGCAGATGGGAGCCATCCAAGGCAATGGAAGACGGGGTTTCCGAGCGAATTTTGGTGATCAGCTTCATTGTTTGCAAGTCGTAGACGGAAATCATCTCCCCGGTCATATCCAAATCCGTATAATGATTGATAAAAGCCAGGTCGCCCTTGCGCACAATCTGCTGCGGGAACGACTCGTCCAGATCGATTTCCTGTAAAACGGAATCATTCTTTTTGTCCAGCACTTTCATTTTACTGGTATAGGCTTCCGGCTGCTTTACCCATCTCGGCTTTGGCCCTTTGGCGAATCCCGCGTAGACCGCGATATTTTTTTCCGGATCCGAAATGACATCGGTAGGCGGAAGCTCTTGCGACATGTCTTTTGTTTCCAGTATTTCGTATTTTCCGGCTGTCCCTTTCCCCACGCGAACTTTTTTGGCATACGGACCATAATTGTGCGGTCCTCCCGCATTGACATACAACGTGACTCCATTCGCTTCGGGGAGGAAGGGACGGGCAGCGCCGGGAACCGTAAACGTGTCAATGAGCGAGAAAGACTCCAAATCGACAAGCATAAGCGGAAAGCCAGATGGTTGGACCGAAGAGGAAGCGATATAGGCCACCCGATCATGAATAAATATTTTCTGGGGAATGTAGGGCAAGGGTAGCGTTTGATACGAGAGATCATGGACGTTTATGGCATACAAGTTTTTCAACGCTGGCTCAATTCCAGGATCAATCGCATACAAGGTCTGCCCATCCACCTGCCCATCAATGAGAAATTCGCCGATTTTCTTTTCCCCTACGACCTTGTAGTCTTTATTCAAGATGACCACATTGGCTTTCCCCGTCTGTTTGATAACGGCCACATGCGGTGTTTCTTTTTTCAAAGGGACTTCCTGTTCATGCTGACAAGCCGTTCCCCCCAGGAGGAGTACGAGAACCAGCAACAGGTATTTTCTCATTCGAAAAACCCCCGAATCATCCCTATGTATCAGCCCATCCCATTATAGCATCTCTTACTGCGCAGGATGGATTAGAAAACTTGGCTGCGCCAAGCTATTGGCGCAGCCTTAGTTGCACTTATACTGGATAAGAATCTTATCCATTCTTATCTGTAAAAAAACCTGCCACCCTCTTCGGGATGACAGGTCGAAAAAAACTCGGTGATTACGATTCCGTTACATGCGCATAATGCTGCTCCACGATATCGGCGCAGCGTACGCAGATCGACGGATGCGCTTCGCGGGCGCCTACGTCCTGCTTCACGACGCGGCAGCGTTCGCATTTTTGGCCGTCCGCCGCGGAAACGACGACTGCAATGCCTTCGAGCTGTACCGCTTCGGTCGGAACGGCTTCGCCGAGAGTGTGCAGATCGACGTGAGCGACGATGAACAGGTCGGCCAGATCGTCCATGGCCGCCAACGCTTGGGCTGCTTCCTCTGTTTGCGGATAGAGCGCCAGCTTCGCGTCGACAGAGTTGCCGAACACTTTGTTGCGGCGCGCTTCTTCCATCGCTTTGAGCACTTCGTCGCGGACAGCGAGGAACGCGTCCCATTTGCTTTCCGCTTCGGCAGCGAAGCTCAGGTGCTGCTCGTCGCCTTCCGGCATGTCGGTCAGCTGCACGCTCGGTTCGGTCACACCTGGGATGAAGGACCATACCTCGTCGGCGGTATGCGGCAGAATCGGCGCTACCAGCTTCACCAGGCTGAGCAGGCAATCGTACATGACCGTTTGCGCTGCGCGGCGTTTTACGCTGTCAGGCGCTTCTACGTACAGACGGTCTTTGCAAATGTCCAGGTAAAAAGCAGACAGGTCGATCACGCAGAAGTTGTGCACCGCATGGAAAACGGTATGGAACTGGTATTCGTCATACGCTTTGCGGGAGCGCTTGACGACCTTCGCTGCTTTTGCCAAGACATAACGGTCCAGCTCGCCCAGCTGCTCATACGCGACGCGGTCTTTTGCCGGGTCAAATCCATCGAGGTTGCCCAGCAGGAAGCGGAAGGTGTTGCGGATTTTGCGATACACCTCCGCGATCTGATTCAGAATCGCATCGGAAATGCGCACATCTGCCTGGTAGTCGACAGAAGCTACCCACAGGCGCAGGATGTCGGCGCCCAGCTTGTCGATCACTTGCTGCGGCACAACGACGTTGCCGAGCGACTTGGACATTTTGCGGCCTTCTCCGTCGAGCGCGAAGCCGTGGCTCAGTACCGCCTTGTACGGCGCTGTGCCGTAGACGGCAACGCCTGTGGACAGCGATGAGTTGAACCAGCCGCGATATTGGTCGGAGCCTTCCAGGTACAAGTCAGCCGGCCAAGCAATGCCGCGCTCGCGCAGAACGGCCTGGTGGGAAGAGCCGGAGTCGAACCAGACGTCCATGATATCTGTTTCTTTACGGAAGTCTTTGCAACCGCACTTGCAAGCAAGTCCCTCTGGAACCAGCTCGTTTGCTTCGCGGGCAAACCAGACAGAAGAGCCTTCTTTGCGGAACAGCTCCGCGATATGGTCGATCGTCGTGTCGTTGATGATCGGCTCGTTGCACGATTTGCAATAAAAAATCGGGATCGGAACGCCCCAGACGCGCTGACGGGAAATGCACCAGTCGCCGCGGTCGGCGATCATGTTCGCCAGACGGGTTTCGCCCCAATGCGGAATCCATTTGACGTTTTTGATCGCTTCGAGCATCTGCTCGCGGAAGCCGTCGATGGAAGCGAACCATTGCTCGGTCGCTCGGTAGATCACCGGCTTTTTCGTCCGCCAGTCGTGCGGGTAGGAGTGCGTGAAGAAACTGAGCTTCAAGAGCGCTCCGTTTTCTTGCAGCTTCTCGGTAACTGCTTTGTTGGCATCCTCGTAGAACAAACCTTCAAAACCGGGAGCTTCACTGGTCATTTTTCCTTCGTGGTCAACCGGGCACAGCACCCCGAGGTTGTATTTTTGTCCCACAGCAAAGTCATCTTCCCCGTGTCCAGGAGCGGTATGCACGCAGCCCGTACCGGCATCCAGTGTCACGTGCTCGCCCAAAATCAGCGGCGATGGACGGTCGTAGATCGGATGTTTGGTCACTACGCCCTCCAGCTCCTGTCCTTTGAAGCTGGCGAGAATCTCTACGCCTTCCCAGCCGATTTCCTTGCTGGCTGCTTCGATCAGCCCGCTGGCGAGCAGGAATTTGCGTCCATCGGCTTTAACGACGCTGTACTCCAGCTCAGGGTGGAGCGAGATCGCCAGGTTCGCCGGGATCGTCCACGGCGTAGTCGTCCAGATGACGACGCCTGTTTCGGTGTCCAGCTTGCCTTTGCCGTCTGCGACCTGGAAGCTGACGTAGATGGAAGGAGAACGCTTGTCTTTGTATTCGATTTCCGCATCAGCCAATGCGGTCTCGGAAGACGGAGACCAGTAGACACAGCGAAGTCCTTTATAGATGTAGCCTTTTTTCGCCATCTCGCCGAATACGCGAATTTGGTTGGCTTCATACTCAGGCAACAGCGTCACATACGGATTTTCCCAGTCGCCGCGAACGCCCAGTCGCTTGAACTGATCGCGCTGCTTGTCGATGTAGGACCAGGCGTACTCCTCGCAGCGTTTGCGGAAGTCGTTGACCTCGATGCTGCGGCGATCCAGTCCTTGGGCGTTGACGATCGCCTGCTCAATCGGCAAGCCGTGCGTATCCCAGCCCGGGATGTACGGCGCGTAGAAGCCTGCCATGGACTTGTAACGCACGATGAAGTCCTTGAGGATTTTGTTCAGCGCGTGCCCGATATGGATGTCGCCGTTGGCGTAAGGAGGACCGTCATGCAATACAAAAGCAGGACGTCCTTCTGTGCGCGCAAGCACTTGCTGATAAATGTTCAGCTCTTCCCATTTCTCCTGGATTTGCGGTTCGCGTGTCGGCAAATTGCCGCGCATCGGGAAATCGGTTTTGGGTAGCGATAAGGTTTTGCTATAGTCCATAGCCTGCTTCACTCCTAAAAATAAATAAAAGCCTTCTCCCATCCCCTGAAAAAGGGACGAGAGAAGGCTCCCGTGGTACCACCCTGTTTGAACAAACCCGTCGGCAAAACATGCTGCGGGATTTTGTTCCACTCGTTCATTCGTAACGGGAATGACGCGCTCACTTACTTGCCTGGGCGCAGCAACGTGCGACCAAGCTTTCGGATGTTGCACTCCCGGGTGATTTTCGGCGGCGGCACTGGTCGGGCTTTCACCTGGTCCCAACTCTCTTTGGCAGTGCAGTTTCCGCGTACTCTTCCCGATCATCGTGTCCTGATATCGGTTGATTTTTCGACAAAGTTATCATTCATTATAGTACCATCATCGGCACAACGTCAACGTTTTATTCAACAGCTACCGCAGAATCCGCCTGCTCGATATCGTCCCAAGCTCCCTGCTCCAGCATCTCCAGTTGTGCTTCCAAAAGCGTGCGGAAACGCATGCGGTAGACGGACGCGCGTTTTTTCAATTCTTCGATTTCAATGGCAATTTTCCGAGATTTGGCCAGCGCTTCATTGACGATCCGATCCGCGTTTTTCTCCGCTTCCTTCAAGATCAGTTGCGCTTCCTTGCGGGCATTGGACTTGACGTCTTCGGCTGTTTCCTGGGCGACGAGAATGGATTTGCTCAAGTTTTCTTCCAGGCTCTTGTAATGGTCCACACGCTCATTGAGAATGGCAATCCGTTCTTCCATTTCCTTTTTCTCTTTAATCAGCAGCTCGAAGTCTTTGATGACCTGATCGAGAAATTCGTTCACTTCGTCAATGTTGTAGCCGCGAAAGCCTGTGCTGAATTCTTTATTGTGTATATCCAATGGCGTTAATGGCACATGAACCCCCCACTTTTCCCCATAATTCGTACGTATGGTTTCGACAGGATCAGCATGGTTTCCTGCCTTATTTTACATTTTTTTGCGTTCTCGATTCATCTTATGTAACCAGTCCGACAATCATGCGCAATCTGCCGCTGCGCGTAGGTCCTGCTATTTCCAAAATTTTAAACCGCCCGTATCCGGCAATCGACACCATGTCGCCTTGCTGTAGTTGGGTGGACGGGTCCTCCGTGACCTTCCAATTGACCTTGACTTTCCCCGCCCGAATGGGGATCAGCGCCTTGGCCCGGGACAGATGGTGTACTTCCCCGATCACGGCATCCATGCGCGGCGACGGCACGGTAATCGTCTTTTCGGCAAAGCGGACGGCAGGCGGGGTAAAGGCCTCCCACGCCATTCGTTCAAACTGCACCGGAGTCCGGTGAATCTGTGTCACCTGCGTACAAACGAAATCCGCGACTTCCTCGGCCACAATCGCATAGCACATCCCGACGTCCGTCAGCATGTCGCCGAACTTTTCCCGTTTGATTCCGGCGTGCAGGAGCGCCCCCATGACATCGCGATGTTCCAGGGTGTGGAAGCGCTGGTCCGCCCGAATCGCCAAAAGGGCAAGACGGAAGTCCTCCGGCTCCACTTCCAGGTAATCCGGGTGAATGAGGACGCGCACCCGCTCGGCGCCTTCATAGCCTCCACTGGCGGAAATGTTCACATCGCGCACTTGCGAGGTAAGGCTTTTCATGATTTGCCACTGCCGTGGATCCACAAAATCAGTAAGGCGCATGGCCTGCTTACGCTCTACCAGCGTCAGCATTTCCAGCGCCCGTTCCGCAAAAGGACGTTCTTCTTTGGCAAAATGATCGAATACGCTCATCGTTACTCCACGCGTCCTACATCAGTTTTTCCAGGATGCTAAACAGGCCGTACTGGGCAAAACGGAGGGCAATCAAAGCGACGATCGGCGAAATATCAATGAATCCGAGCGTGGGAATTACCCGGCGAAACGGCGCCAGATACGGCTCTACGAGCCTCTCCAGCAACTGTCCGATGCCCGTTGCCCGCATCTGCGGCACCCAGGACATCAGGATGTAGGCAATAATCATGTACTGATACACGGTAAACGCAAAATTTAAAATGGTAAACAAGTACGCCATTAGCTCACCCTTTTTATCTTAATCCGTTACTCTTCCATAACGCTGGAGATCGTCCCCTGAATGTCTACATGGTCTGGCGTGCACACGAAAATCGTATCGCCGACCTTTTGGATATCTCCATTCAACGCATAGACCGTTCCACTCAAAAAGTCGATAATTCGTTTGGCTTGATCCTTTTCCACCCGATGCAGATTGACGACTACGGGCCTGCGATGACGAAGGTTGTCGGCAATGTCCTGCGCATCGCTATAGTGACGGGGTTCACAGAGAATCAACCGGATTCCCTCCTTTTCCCGCGCCTGGAACGGCACTACGTTACTGGCCCGGCTGACAGACTGCTGCTTCTTGTTTGTCGGATCGTACTCGTCGCGTTCCTCTTCCACTGTGGTTTCTTCGATGTATTCCTCGTTATCCAGCCCCAGAAACCCCATCAATTTGTTCATAACACCCATACGCTGCCTCCTCTCCCGCTCGTAACCAGAGTCTGTCGATTCTTTTCCCTATTCCGGCTTGACCAAAACAGAACCGAGACGAATATATGTAGCTCCCTCTTCAATCGCCACTTCAAAATCATTGGACATGCCCATGGACAATTCTTCGATGTGAGCATGCGGAAACGCGCCTTCATTAATCCGCGCCTTCCACTCGTAGAGACCGCGAAAGACTTGTCGCGCCTCCTCCTGATCTTCGACAGCAGGCGCCATCGTCATTAATCCGACGATCTTTATATGTTTCATATTACTGGTTTCGCGCAAAAAAGCCAATACATCATTGGGACTAAGCCCAAATTTTGTCTCTTCCCCGGAAATATTGACCTGCAAAAAGCAGTTGACGACCTGATCGATTGCCTCGGCTCGGCGGTTCAGCTCCTGCGCGAGCGAGAGGCGGTCCAGCGAATGGATGTACGGGAAGCGTCCGACCACTTCTTTCACTTTGTTCGTCTGCAAATGCCCGATAAAGTGCCAGGTGCCTCTGTCTTTGTGCCGTTCGTATTTGGGCAAGGCATCCTGTACCCGGTTTTCCCCGATATGCTCGATCCCGATATCCAGCAGATCGCCGATGGTCTGTTCGTCGACGTATTTGGTCACGGCGATGATTTTCACGTCCTCGCGCCGACGATTCGCTCTCTGGCAGGCCGCCTGGATGCGCGCCTCGATCGCTGCCAGTCTCTCTTTCAACCATGCTTGCTCCTTGATTCCCACGATGCATTATCTCCCTTCTGTTTCCTTCCAGCCGATATACGAAGCCATTCGCCCTGTCATTTTGCCCGGCCCGGCCTCTTTGCGATGCGAGAAAAACAAGTCTGTCCGGCAGCTTGTACACCAGTCCGTCACCAGCATATTTGCCCGGGAAATGCCCGCTTCCAGCAAAATCTCCCTGTTCAGCCGCCGCAGATCGAGCATGTATGTACCCGCTGCGGAGGGAGAGACGGCTGGTTCCCAGTTTGGCGTACTTGTCCGCACCTGCGCCATGATTCGCTCATCCACCTCGTAGCAGCAGCCACCGATGGATGGTCCGATCGCCACGCGGATGTCCCCCGGCTGCGCCTGATAATGCGTTTGCAGCGCCTTCACCATTTCCTCGGCAATACGCCCGACCGTTCCTTTCCAGCCGGCGTGTGCAAGCCCGATCGCCTCCGATGCCGGGTCGAGAAAATAAAGCGGAACGCAATCGGCGTAAAATGAAGTCAGCAAGACTCCTTTTTCCCGTGTAAACAGACCGTCTGTGCCAGCAATGACATCTTCGAGGCTGTCTTTGCCCGCTCCTTTCGCCGTCACCTGGCAGACGCGGTTGCCGTGAACCTGGTCAGCACACGTCCATGCTTCAAACGGCATCCCGACCTGCTCGGCCAGCTTTTTGCGGTTCGCGACCACATGCTCTGGATCGTCCCCCACATGCAGTCCCAGATTAAACGAGCCGTACGGTTCTTCGCTTTCCCCGCCAAGGCGAACGGTAAACCCCGCTACCAGACCGGGGAAATGCGCTTCCCAGTCCGTCAGCGTCATGATGGATGCTTCCTCTTCCCAAACAAACGGTTCTCTCATCCTGTCACCTTCCTCATATGGCTTATCATACCATAGCCGAAAAGAAAAGAAAGGCTGACGGACGCCTTTCTCCCTCTACTCTCTGTATTCATCGCCGCCAGACATTCTGGCTTCTACCTTGAGTGCTTCCTCCATCCGGACCAGCACCACATCTTTTCCGATCTTCACGATATTGCGCCACGGAATGACATAATCATTCCCGGAGGAAAAAAATCCAAGGAACTTGCCTGGCCCCGGCACGACAATCGCTTCCACGCGGCCATGGCGCAGATCGATCTCCAAATCGGAGATCGTCCCCAGCCGTTTCCCATCCAGGATGTTCACCACTTCTTTGGTCTGGAAGTCAGAGATTTTTACCATTCTCCTCACCCACTTTTCTCCGTTACTTTCAGTATATGAATCAGCGGGTGAATATGTCCTCTTCCGCCTGAAAAAACGAAGGCAGCGCTTTGGCGCGAACGCCCGCACGCCTTAAAAAAACGAACGCTTGTCCCACCCTCGCTGCCGCCTGTATGGCACGCATCCGGGGTAAGGCGCCTGTCCACTCTTCTCTCGATAAAAAAACCCAACGGTACAAGACCGTCGGGACCTATGTCGTTTCTCCTTACGATTGAACGTGCTTTTGCATATGGGCGATGGCTGCCTTCTCCAGCCGGGAAACTTGTGCCTGCGAAATTCCGATTTCCTCTGCTACTTCCATCTGGGTTTTTCCCTCGTAAAAGCGCATGGATAAAATCATTTTTTCCCGATCCCCCAGACGTTGCATCCCTTCGCGGAGGGCGATTTCTTCGACCCATGTAACATCCTTGTTCTTTTCATCGCTGATTTGATCCATGACGTAGATGGGATCTCCCCCATCCTGATAGATCGGCTCAAAAAGCGAGACGGGGTCCTGAATCGCATCGAGCGCGAACACGACGTCCTCCTTGGCGACGTTCAATTCCTGAGAAATCTCGGTAATGGTGGGCTCTCGCGAATGCTTGTTGGTCAGGTTGTCTCGCACCTGAAGGGCTTTGTAGGCGATGTCCCGCAGCGAACGGGAAACGCGAATCGGGTTGTTGTCGCGCAAATAGCGCCTGATCTCCCCGATAATCATCGGGACGGCGTACGTAGAGAACTTCACGTTTTGCCCCAGATCAAAGTTGTCGATCGCTTTCATCAATCCGATGCAGCCTACTTGAAACAGATCGTCGACGAACTCTCCGCGATTGTTGAACCGTTGAATCACACTCAACACCAGACGCAGGTTGCCGTTGACCAGTTTCTCACGGGCAGCCAGTTCACCGCTTTGCAGGCGCTCAAACAACTCACGCATTTCTTTGTTTGTCAGCACCGGAAGCTTGGAGGTGTCTACCCCGCATATCTCTACCTTATTGCGCGTCACGTCTTTCCCTCCTCGAAGCAAGAAAAAAGTCCCTAACCCGGTTGTCTTGAAAGGCCGCGTACTGACGCGTAGCCGCCAAGAAGGTGGGAAAAACCACCATCTGTTACGGTTTAGGAACAGTATCCCCTGAGGCTGGGAAAATATGCGCTAGACCATTTTGTTGAATTCTTTTCGCAACCGTTTTATAATTCGCTTTTCCAAACGGGAAATATACGACTGGGAGATTCCGAGCAGATCGGCCACGTCTTTTTGTGTCTTCTCCTCTTCGCCTGCCAGGCCGAAGCGCAGCTCCATGATGATGCGTTCCCGCTCGGACAGCTTATCCAGCGCTTTTTTCAACAGCTTGCGATCCACCTGGTCCTCGATGTTTTTGTAGATCGTGTCGTTTTCCGTGCCGAGCACATCCGACAGCAACAGCTCGTTGCCATCCCAGTCGATGTTGAGCGGTTCGTCAAAAGACACTTCGGAGCGAATTTTGTTGTTGCGGCGCAAATACATCAAAATCTCGTTCTCGATACAGCGGGAGGCGTATGTCGCCAGCTTGATGTTTTTCTCCGGGTCAAACGTGTTGACCGCTTTAATCAACCCGATCGTCCCGATGCTGACCAAATCCTCGATATTGATCCCGGTATTTTCGAACTTGCGGGCAATGTAGACAACCAGCCGCAGATTGCGTTCGATCAGCATACCGCGCACGGCGGGATCGCCCGAAGGCAGACGGCCCAGAAGCAATTCCTCTTCTTCTCTCGTCAACGGTGGAGGCAATGCTTCACTCCCGCCAATATAATAGACTTCTTCAGCGCGTGCTCCAATCCACAGCAGGAAACGGTACCAGGTCAACTGGAGTTGTAGGCGAAGTTTTACATACATGATTAGCCCTCCTGTTTGAGAATAAAGGTAGGTTCTTGCGTATAGGCTTCCATCATGGCAGGATGCACGATAGCCTGATACTTGCCGTCGGCCGAAAGCGAAATCGGGTTCAGCCCGATCAGCACCTTTTCCGTCTCATAGCGACGCCCTTCCTGGACCACCAGCACATGATCCGGCTTGATCGCAAGCAGAAAGTCCATCCCCCGCGATACGCTCCGATACGGGATCAGACGCACGCGAGACTGCCATTCGATCGGCAGGTCATCCCAGGCTCCGTCCAACTTCTCCCACACTCCACCGTTTTCATCGGTTTGTCGGAGAAGCGACGGCGGAAGCAGGTGAGCCAGCAGGCGGCTTTCGATAATCATGACCGGCAGACGCGTAATCGGCTCGTGCAGCTGATTGCCCGTGTCCACCAATCCGCGACAAATGACGTTTTCCTTGTTCACCGTCACCACGACATCGACCAGAAACGCTTCGATTCTGCGCGGCTCCTGGATCGCTTTGTAGCTTTTTTTTCCGAGGAAAAAGACCAGCGCGAAGCCGACCAGAAGAATCGCCAGAGTAGGCTTGAAGCCGACGCCAAACCCGTCATTGTGCGTCACTACCAACCCGTTGACGATTTCGTTTTGCGGGGCCAGGAAATATTGCAGGCCGAATACCCCGCCTCCAAAGACAAACGCGACAAAGTAGAAGATGATCAGGTTTTGCGCAAACGACAACACCCTCCTGTTACCAAATGCAATCCAGAGCATGAGAATGGAAAAGAGCAGTTTGACTGACCATTGATACATGGATGAAAAGGCCGGGAAAAAGAAAAAGACGAGATACGAACACCCGAACAAGGAGGCCGCGATCATTCTCCACCACACCACGCGCTCTTTGCGAAAATACGCCGTAAACCAGAGCAACAAGGTATCAATGGCGAGGTTGAGGAGTAGAATGATATCAAGATACACAACCACTTGCTCTCACCTCCGATCTGGTTTCGCCTTCGCGAAAATCCGAGAGCTGCAAGAGTTGTCGCGTGTGTTTCCCGCCAGTGCTGCGCGTTCTGCGTACACTGGCTTCTATCAGTAAAAGCAGTATATATCAATGTGTATGTAAAGTCTGTCAATTCTTGACGGTGTTTTTTTGGATTTTTTGTCTAACATTTTTGCGGCGATACCTACGCAAAAAAAGCCTTGTTCCCGAGAAAATGGGAACAAGGCTTTTGGTTGACGGCGCTATTTTTTGTTGCGACGACGATTGCGCAGGAAGGCCGGAATATCCAGGTTATCGAGATTGCCCATGGAAAAGAAGGACTTGTCATCTTCTTCTTCCTTCGCGCGGCTCGCATTCACGTTGGAAATCGGCGTCGGACGGTTGCCAGTGGCGCTGATAGGCTGCTGCTGGCGACGAGGCGCCTCTGCCGCACGCTGCGTCTGCTCAAATCCGGTCGCAATCACGGTAACCACCAGTTCATTTTTCAAATCTTCGTTGATGACGGCACCGAAAATCATGTTGACATCCGGATCGGCCGCGGAAGAAACGATATCTGCTGCTTCGTTTACTTCGTACAGGCTCAGATTCGTGCCGCCTGTGATGTTCATCAGGACACCGCGCGCGCCGTCGATGGAGGTCTCCAGAAGCGGGCTGGAAATCGCACGGCGAGCTGCTTCAGCCGCACGGTTTTCTCCGCTGCCCACGCCAATCCCCATCAGGGCGGAACCGCGCTCGGTCATGATCGTTTTCACGTCAGCGAAGTCGAGGTTAATCAGCCCCGGTACGGCGATCAGGTCGGAAATTCCTTGCACCCCCTGGCGCAGGATGTTGTCCGCTTCCCGGAACGCTTCCAGCATCGGCGTATTTTTATCGACGATTTCCAGCAAACGGTCGTTTGGAATGACGATCAGCGTGTCTACTTTTTCCTTGAGCGCAGCGATACCGGCTTCGCCGTGTTGGGAACGCTTGCGGCCTTCAAAGGAAAACGGACGGGTGACGACACCAACGGTGAGAGCGCCCAATTCTTTGGCAATCTCTGCGACGACAGGAGCGGCACCCGTACCGGTTCCTCCGCCCATTCCTGCCGTTACGAATACCATGTCCGCACCGCGCAGGGCATTTTCAATCATATCGCGGCTTTCTTCCGCTGCTTTTTTTCCGATTTCAGGGTTCGCGCCAGCTCCGAGACCGCGCGTCAATTTTTCGCCAATTTGCAGCTTGATATCTGCGCTGGACAGTTGGAGCGCCTGGGCATCGGTGTTCAGGGTGATGAACTCGACCCCTTTCACACCGCCTGCGATCATGCGGTTGACAGCATTGCTTCCGCCGCCACCGCATCCGATTACTTTAATTCGTGCAAAGGATTCCATGTCCATATCAAATTCCAGCATATTGCTAGTCCTCCCCAATTCAACATAAAAACTTCGTGGCCCAAGAAGCCGACTGACCAACGAATGGGACATCTCGTTATTCTCTTCCATGTTTTTCGAAGAACGAAACATGCCCATTTTCGCCATTGTGCGAACGACGGCAAGCGACTAAATAAATTCGCTAAACCAGTTTTTCACTTTTTCCATCAAACCGCCGCCTTCTTTCGGCTGTTTCACAACGGTTTGCTTCTGAGTGCCCTTGAATGAGGGGGTGACGCGTACGCTGCGGCGCTCCATCAACTGCAAGGCATATTGAATCAAACCTACCCCTGTGGTGTAGGCAGGATCCCGCACTCCGATGTAATCAGGAATTGCGATGCGAACAGGTGCGTTTAACTCTTCTTTTGCCAATTCCAGCATGCCAGGCATCGCTACGGTACCGCCTGTGAGAACGTAGCCACCTGCAATTTCGTCGCGGAAGCCCATCTTGTAAACAGCATCCTCGACCAGTTGGAATATTTCTGCAGCGCGCGGCTCAATGATATTGGCCAAATCGACTTGCGTAAACTGCTTCTCTACTTCACTGCCAATCCGGTTCACCTTGAATTTCACATCTTCAGAAGCTTCGTCGATCAATGCACACCCATTCTTTATCTTCACGCGGTCTGCCACATCCGTATGTGTGCGCAAGCCCAGTGCAATGTCGTTTGTAATGTGGTCGCCACCGATGCCGATCACGGTGGTCGCTGCCAAATTCCCTTGCTCGAATACACCGATCGTGGTAGAACCCGCACCGATGTCGACAAGAACGACACCCATGTTTTTGTCATCTTTGGAGAGGGCGACAGTGCTGGCCGCAAGTGGTTGCAAGAAAATTCCAGCCACACGCAGATTGGTCCGTTGCGCACAGCGAACAATGTTATGTACAACCGTCTTCAATCCGGTTACAATCGTACCTTCCATTTCCAGACGGACGCCAATCATGCCCCTTGGGTCTTTTATACTACCCTGCCCATCTACGATGTACTCCTTCGGAACTACCTCAATGATTTCACGGTCCGGCGGAATCGCTACAACCTTCGCTGCCTGAATGACGCGTTGGATATCTTCTTCTCGTATCTCACGGTCTTCGCTGGATACAGCGACAACCCCTTGGGTTTCATGCAACTCGATATGGTTTCCAGTGATCCCCACATACACTTCTTCGATTGAAACGCCAACCATGCGCTCGGCATGGTCAACCGCTTCCCGGATGGCATGCACGGTTTGGTCGATGTCAACAATCACGCCTTTCTTGATGCCTTCAGAATGTGATTGTCCGACGCCGATGATGTTGATGGAACCGTTGTTGATTTCGCCGATCATGACGCGTACTTTGGATGTTCCAATGTCTAGGCTGACGATGAGTTCATTACTTACCAAACCTGTGACACCTCCCCTGCTACGTCTTTTGTCTTGCTAATGAAATGAGAACACCTGCATAAATTATTCCACACAGGACAACCATTCCCTTTTTTTCATCTAGAATTTTTGTAAAAAAATGACCTTCTTCCCATTTGTTCCGGCTATTCCTGCTGATTGATCCACCGGGATAGAACAATTCTCCTAATGACAGCGAGGTTGTTGAACAGACGAACCCCGAAAGCGACAATTGCCGCCAGGTACAGATCAATCCCCAGAAAGCCTCCGATGAAGGCAAGTCCGGCTGCAAACAGCGTATTGAAAAAGAATCCGGACATGAAGATCCGAACGTTGAAAGTGCGCTCCAAAAAGGAGCGAATCCCTCCAAAGATCGTGTCCAATCCAGCCAAAAGGGCAATAGAGAGATAGCTGCTATACTCCTGGGGCACGCGCCAATCCAGAAGGAAGCCGACAGCGAGACCGACAATCAGTCCGATAAGCGGGAGCCACATGGTTACGAATCTCCTTTTTCTTTTACAGGTTTCATAAATTGAATCAAGCGTGTTTCTTTGTTTGCGGCAATCATCAGCTTGTCCCGTTTTTCGGCCAGCACCTTTTTATTCGCGAGCCGGAAGTTTTCTTCGACTCCTTCCAGCTTCAAGGCGGACAGCAGCACTTCCGGCTCCCCCAATGCTTTTATCTCATACGGAGGCCTGATCGTCCTCGTATCGATCTGAATGACATCCCCGACATTGCGAATCGCGGAGGTGGCAATGAGCCTGTGCTCATTGATGGATATCGCCTGCGCTCCGTTCGCAAACAGGATATTGACCAACCAGCGCAAATCTTCATCGTCAATCGTGTATTCCCCTACAACAGGCACCTGCATGTGTTCGTCCAGAATCGGCTCCTCGGGCATGGGGGCATCGACGACTTGCAACACAATGCCCTCTCCTTCCACTTCCACCATTCCGGCCAATCGACGGTTTCGTTCCAGCTCATCTTTCATGACAGAAATGCTCTCGTCTTCACTGAGTGCGGTTTCGTATTGGTAGTACAACTGATTGTATTTGGAAATATCTGCAAGCAGGTTCTTGTGTTTCTCCAGTTCTTTTTGAAGCGTGGTCCGAAGCTCCGCGATGCTGCGAGACTCCTTATGGACGGGATGTAAGCTGCTGCGCAACTGTACAGCCAGCATCACACCTATGATAGCACTAATAATGGCAAGAATAAACGTGATTTTACGGCTTTTTTGCAACATAGGGCAAACGCATCCTTTTCCCTTTTAGGAGTGTTTCGTTTTGGCGTCGCCGACGAAGGCCGGCAATTGCAGCTTGTCTTTTTTCACCAGGTCGATTTGGACAAAATCTCGCAAGGAGTGCAGCACTCCCCCCGGCAAATTCAATGCGCTCTCCATTGTCTCCGGATTGCCGATTGCCGAAATCACAAAAGGAGCGGCTGACTTGATTCCGTTGACGATGATCGTCGGTCCGACACAGCGGATAGAGGAGTTGCTCACCAGCCTCTGTCCGTTGATGCTGATCGCCTCCGCTCCCGCCGCACGCAGTTCGTTGACAACCAGGCGGACATCCTGTTCATGTACGATGAAGTTGGCGATGTCCGAGCTACTGGCGGCCGTTTGGCTGTCCTGCATCGTAATGACGATTCCCGGGCCTTCTACGGCCACGACACCGGAGAGCATCCGCGCGGCTTCCAGCTGGCTGAGAATTTCCGCTGCTTCCGATTTTCGCTGCGCCATCGCTTCCTCGACTTTTCCTACCTGCCGCTGCAAGTCGAGCAGCTGGTCTTCCAGGTGTCGGTTTTGTTCTTTTTCGGACAAAATTCGATCGTTCAGCTGCGTTTCCTGCTGGAACAGCTGATCATTCATCCGCTCCTTGCGCGTGAGCTTGGTCGTTTCAAACGAGGTCGCTACCAGAAAGCCTGTACAGAAGGTCACGACGGTTAAATAAAAATGAAACTTGCGGCGACGACTCATTGTCTGCTTCCCCTTTTTTCGTTACTGCTGCTCTTCTTGTTGCTGCGGATTGTCCGTCAGCGGGATCGCGTTGCTGTCCACACCGTACGGAACAAACCACGGTTGCTCAAACATCGAGAGCACCCCTTTGGTGCCTGCGGGCAGCTCTGCTACGATTGCCGGATACCAGTTCAGCATCTTGTCGAGCTTGTAAAGCACGCTGCGCACTTCGTTTCCGTCGCGCATGTACAAGGTTACCCGCTGCTTATCGTACACCGTTGGCGTCAAAGTTATGTCCGAAATCTCTGCCAGCACGTCCGGCGTCAGTCTGGATAACGCCTTGGCGAGATTCGGAAGGAGCTCAGGCGCTGACCAGGAACTGACCAGGGGCCTGTCCACCACGCGATCGGCGAAATTCACCTGCTTCAGCACTTTGCCGTTTTCGAGCAAGGGATAGCGGCTGCCGTCCTGTCCGTTCCAGAAAGCGACGCGCTTCAGCTCCGTCACATGCAGCCGGATCACTCCCGGAAAGGAGCGGCTGATTGTGACGTTTTTGATGCCCTCTAGCGGTTGCAGATTGCTCTGCACGTTGCTCTCCCACACGTTGAGAAATTGCATATCGCGCGAGAGCCCCGACTGCTGGACAATTTGCTCCGCTGTGTAAATGTCATTGCCGATTACTTGAATTTCCTGCACTTTGCTGTACGGCGAGCGAATAAACACGATGATAAGTACAATCAGAAAAAACAGCACCAGGAGAGAGACCAGCTTGCGGTTGCCTCTCCTTCTGGGACGTTGCTGCTTGACTTGCGGAATGCGTTCCTCAAATACCGCCATGGCCGAATCCTTCCTCATGCATGCTGGGCTATCGCCCGCAAGATTACAGACGTAAAAAGAAAATAAATGGAATCATTCCAAATAATTGCAACTATACAAAACAGGGAAAGCGGCATAGCACTATGCCGCTTGTCTTCCCTCGATCATATCGATACCCTGGTGATATCGGCTCCCAGCCTGCGCAATTGCTCTTCCAGCCGATCGTACCCGCGATCGATATGATGGATCTGGTTCACCGTGGTAATCCCTTCTGCCGCAAGCCCTGCCAAAACTAATGCAGCGCCTGCCCGCAGATCGGTCGCTTCCACACTCGTGGCTGTCAGCTTCCCGACGCCGCGAATGATGGCGGAGCCGAGATCTACGTATATGGAGGCGCCCATTCGCGCCAATTCATTCACATGTTTGAATCTTCCTTCGAAAATCGTTTCCTTGATGACGCTCGTTCCCCTCGCCTGTGACAGAAACACCATCAACTGCGCCTGCAGGTCTGTCGGAAACCCTGGATATGGCGAGGTGATGATCCGGTCGTAGGCACGCGGACGGGAGCTGCTTTTGATTTCCATTATATCATGGCGGGTTTTGATTTCAACACCGCAGCTACGGGCAACCTCGATCAATGCGGTGAGCTGCTCGGGCAGCGTGTTCGTCAGTTCGACATGCCCCTGGGCGATTCCAACCGCCAGTACGTACGTACCTGTGACGATTCTGTCGGGGATGATCCGGTAGCTGACGGAACGAAGCCGCGGCACGCCGCTGATCTCGATCGTATCGGTGCCTGCGCCCCTGATTCGCGCGCCCATGGCGTTGAGAAAGTTTTGCAGGTCGATAATTTCAGGCTCGCGGGCCGCATTGCAGATGCGTGTCGTCCCTTTCGCCAAGACCGCCGCCATCATGATATTTTCCGTCGCACCCACACTGGGGAAGGAAAGAAAGATATTGGTCCCGCGCAATTGCTTCGCCCGAAATGTAATGTAGCCTTCCGATTCTTCGATTTTGGCTCCGAGCGCCGTAAGACCAGACAAGTGCAGGTCGATCCTGCGTTCGCCGATATCGCATCCGCCAGGACGCGAGATCGTGACTTCGCCCAATCTGGCCAAAAGCGGCCCGGCCAGAAAAATCGATGATCGCATCTGGCTCATTAAATCATCTGGTACATGCGGGACGGAGACAGACGTAGTATCCAGATCGACGCAACCGTCCACATGCTTCGTGTTGGCCCCCAGCGCCGTCAATATTTCCAGCATAACCTTGATATCTTTCAGGTGGGGGACATCGTAGATATAGAATTGCCCTTCCGCAAGCACAGCAGCGGCAAGGATGGGAAGAGCAGCGTTCTTAGCTCCTTGGATCCGAAGCGAACCGGACAGAGGTCTTCCGCCTTCGATCGCAAAAGTCTCCAAACTTTCACCTCCGTGTTACCCCTCGCCCACCACCAGAACTTCCGGATGCAGATCAATTCCGTAACGCGCAAGAATTGTGCTCCGTACATGCTCGATTAAGGTGAGGACGTCGGTAGCCGTGGCTCCTCCGCAATTCACGATGAAATTCGAGTGTTTTTCCGAAACCTGAGCTCCGCCGACTCGATAGCCTTTCAGCCCTGCCGCCTCGATCAAACGTCCTGCGTGGTCGTTCGGCGGATTGCGGAACACGCTGCCGGCGCACGGCATCTGCAACGGCTGTGTTTGGCGTCGCCGCTCCTTGTTGGCAGAAAGCGTAGCGACAATTTGCTCGCGATCGCCAGGGTGCAGCCTGAACCGGGCCTCCAGCACGATCCCTTTTTCTTTTTGCAGGAGAGAAGTTCGGTAGCTAAAGCTCAGTTCCTCGTTACTCAACACCTTGCATTCGCCGTTTGCAAAAAGGATTTCGGCTTCAATAAGAATACGTGAAAGATCAGATCCGTGTGCCCCTGCATTCATATAGACGGCTCCGCCTACCGTACCAGGAATTCCTCCTGCGAATTCCATCCCTGTCAATCCCATCTTGCCTGTCTCCACCGCCAGGCGGATCATGGAATATCCGGCACCCACACACACCTCATTACCCCTGAACTCGCAGTGGCTCAAGCCCTCAGCCACTTTGAGCACGGCTCCGCGAATCCCTCCGTCCCTCACCAGAAGGTTGGAGCCGCGCCCAATAACACTCCAAGGAATTTCATGACGATGGATGATTTGCAAGGCTGTTAACAAGGATTCTTTGTCCTTGGGCTGGATTAACAAATCAGCAGGACCCCCGATCCGCCATGTTGTATGATTGGCGAGAGGTTCATTGGTCCACACTTTTTCGATTCCTGCTTGCTTTAGCTCATCTGCGATTTTTTTCATTTGTGAACCTCCTGATACGTTTGCTAGGTCGGACCTTTACGTCTTCTCACGTGTTTGCTCCATACTATGCCATCGCCCAGATCAGCGTGACAATCGCCCATTCGATCATTTTTTTCCGGAGACTTCCTGCAAGACGCGGACGATTTCGGTAGCGGCTTTCGGCATTCCCAGCGACAGGGCGTTCTCTTTCATTTGCTCCCACAGCTCATCGCTGTGCAGTAGGCTTTCCACATCGTGAAGCAGGCGCTCTCCTGTCAGCTCCTTCTCCACAATCACCCGTGCTGCACCTGCACGCTCCAGGCCGCGCGCATTTTTCTCCTGATGGTTGTTCGTCACGTACGGAGACGGAATCAAAATCGAAGGAACGCCAAGAGCCGTCACTTCTGCCAGGGTAGAGGCACCTGCACGTCCGACCAGTATATGTGTCGCCGCCAAAACGTCCGGCATGTTATGGACGAAGGGAAGCACGGAAATGTTCTCGGGAAGCTTCCCTTTTGCGGCAAGCTCGCCGGAGATTTTTTCGAAGTGAACCTCTCCGGTTACGTATACAAAATGAGTATCGGCATAGTTGCCCAATCGGGTCACAACGGAAAGCACCGCTTCATTGATCGCCCTCGCTCCGCGGCTGCCGCCGAAGATCAGGACGATCCGCTTGCCGCCGTCTACTCCCAAAAAGCTTCTTCCCGCCTGCGCATTGCCGTGCATCACTTCTGTCGCGCGCGGGTTGCCGGTAAAGACGGTTTTGCCCTTGGGAAAATAGGCGAGCGATTCTGCAAACGACACCGCCACCCGCGTAGCCTGCCGTGACAAAAACTTGTTGGTCAGGCCCGGAACGACGTTTTGCTCGTGAATCAAGGTCGGGATACCCAATCGGGACGCGGCGTACACAACCGGGCCGCACACGTAGCCGCCCGTGCCCACGACGACATCCGGGCGAAAGTCGCGCAGCATCCGTTTTGCCTCGGAAACGGCCCGAACGAATTTCCACAAGGTCTTTACATTGTCCAGCGACAGCTTTCGCTTCAGCCCGCTGATCTCTACAGACTGGAACGGAATTTCCGTACGCGGCACAAGCTGCGCCTCCAGTCCTTTTTTACTGCCGATATACAAAAAGGCAGCCTGCGGTGTTTGGCGAGAAACTTCCCTCGCCACCGCAAGCGCCGGATAAATATGTCCACCTGTGCCACCGCCTGTCAAGACGACACGCATGCAATCACACCCTTTTTTCTACAGAGGAAAGAAAATGGCTCACGCGCGACTTTTCGTCGCATCCTTTTCCTGCTGAAAACTCATGATCGAGAAAAGCGAGAGATGTTCAAGAGGACGCCGACACCTGTGAGCATCAGTGTCAGGGATGATCCTCCGTAGCTTAGAAATGGCAGCGTAATTCCCGTAACCGGGAACATGCCCGTAACGACGCCGATGTTGATGACGACCTGAATGGCGATCATGCCGATGATCCCGAGCGCCAGGAGACTTCCGAACAGGTCTGGCGCGGTAATCGCGGTGCGCATCCCTCGCCACAACAGCAGAAGGAACAACAGCAGAATGAGCGTACCGCCGATGAACCCCAGCTCCTCGGCCACAATGGAAAAAATGAAGTCGTTGTACGGCTCCGGCAAGTATAAGTGCTTCTGTCTGCTTTGTCCCAATCCGAGGCCGAGCAGGCCGCCAGGGCCAATCGCATAGAGCGACTGAATGATTTGGTACCCGGTATTGAGCGGATCGGACCACGGGTCGAGGAAAGACGTAATCCGTTTGATCCGGTAAGGAGCCGACAGCACCAGCCCGATAAAGCCGGCGACGCCGATCATCCCTAATCCGACAAAGTGGCTGATTCGCGCTCCCGACGCAAAAATCATGACAACGGCCGTTCCCATCAGGACGGTCCCGGTGCCCAAATCCGGCTGGAGCATAATGAGCGCAAAGCAGACCAGCGGGATCGCCAGGGCAGGCATGAGCCCTTTACGGAACAGGACAATCTGTTTCTGGTTGTCCGATAGCCAGCGCGCCAGAAAAGCGACGACGCCCAGCTTGGCGAATTCGCCAGGCTGAATCCCGAAAGCCCCGAAGCCAAGCCAGCTTTTGGAGCCGTTCACTTCGATCCCGATCACGAGTACCAGGATCAACAAGCCGATACTTACGTAAAAGCCCGGCTTTGCCCATTGCTTCCACACCCAGTAATCAATGTTCATCGTAATGTACATCGAGGTAATGCCCAGCAGAGCAAAAATCAGCTGCCGCTTGGCAAAAAAGTACGGATCGGAAAAAGGCGGCTTCTGGGCGACAATCGCACTGGCGCTGTACACCATCACGATCCCAATTCCCAATAAAAAAAGTGTTGCAAAAATAATCATGAAGTCGGGGGCAGAGCGTACCTTGCTCATAGTGCCAGGTCATCCTTTCTCATGCCGTCCCGTATGGCGCTGGATTCATGAGGAGGCGGGACGTTATGCTAGGCTTGTTTTAAGTCTATGCACGCCGTCCTTAAACATGCTCCCCCGCACCTCAAACGAGGGGAACATATCCCAGCTCGCACACGCCGGGCTGAGCAACACCACATCTCCTGGTTGCGCTAATTGGGAAGCAGCTAGAACGGCTTTTTCCACAGTATCGACATGGATTCGCTCGTTAATCCCTGCTTCTTCCGCTCGCGCAAGCAAAATCGGTGCCGTCTGCCCGAGCGCGATCACCGCTTTGACCCGTTCTTTCATGACAGGCACAAGCTCCTGAAAATCGACGCCCCGATCCAGACCGCCGCAAATCCAGACAACCGGCTCCTGGCACGCCTGCAAGGCGCGGGAAGCCGCTTCCGGATTGGTCGCCTTGGAATCGTTGAAATACTTCACCCCGGCGATGGAATCGACGTATTCCATGCGATGCTCCACACCGGGAAACGTAGACAGCACCTGTACGATCGAGCCGGTATCGGCCCCTGCCAGCTTGGCGATGAGAATCGCCGCCAGGGCGTTGTCCACATGCGGAACAGTCATATCCGCTACCGAGATGATGTCCTCCGACGGGCCCTGTCCGTCTGTGAAACGAATCACGCCGTCCTGAACAAAAGCCCCTCTCGGAACCTGCCGGGTCTTGCTGAAATAGTACACCTGGGCAGGCAGCTCGCCGCATTTGGCGAGAACCTCCGGCTGGTCAAACGGCAGGATCGCGATATCGTCCGCGGTTTGATTGGCGAACATTTTCAGCTTCGCGTCCAAATACGCCTCCATCGTATGGTGGTAATCGAGATGAGCAGGATACAGATTGAGCAAAACACCGATGTGCGGGCGGAATTCCTGCGTCCCCATGAGCTGGAAGCTGCTCAACTCGGCCACGAGCCACTGATCCGAGCCTGCTTCTTCCGCCAGGCTGCACAAAACTGTGCCGATGTTGCCGCCCACAAGAACACCCAGCCCCGCTTCCTTGAGGATTTGTCCAACAAGCGTCGTCGTGGTGGTCTTACCGTTGGAGCCGGTAATGCCGATGATCGGTGCCTTGGCAATCCGGGAGGCTAGCTCTACCTCCGTCACCACAGGAATTCCCAGGGCGAGCGCCTGCTGCACAGGCGGCGCCTCATACGGAATCCCCGGATTTTTGACGACGAGCGCCACGCCCGGATGAAGCAAATCTTCCGGATGGTGGCCGCAAATGACGGGGATTCCGAGCGCCTCCAGTTCCTCGATACCCGTTGCTTCTTCGCGCGGCTTTTTATCGTTGACCACGACATGAGCGCCAAAGCGGTGCAGCAGTTTTGCCACTGCTACACCGCTTTTGGCCATTCCTAAAACGACGACGTGCTGATTTTGATAACGCATCATCTGATTGTCACCACCTCAAGGTATACGCCCAATCCGGCAAAAAACATGCCGACCAGCCAGAAGGTGACGACGACGCGCCACTCGGACCAGCCTGTCAGTTCAAAATGATGATGGAGCGGACTCATGCGGAAAATCCGTTTGCCGCGCGTCTTGAAAGAGACGACCTGCAAAATGACGGACAAGGTCTCCACGACGAACACGCCGCCGATAATCGCCAGCAAAAGCTCCGTCTTCGTCATGATGGCAATGCCGGCGAGCGCTCCGCCCAGGCCGAGCGAGCCTGTGTCTCCCATGAACACGCGGGCCGGATGCGCGTTGAAGACAAGGAAACCGAGGACCGCTCCGACAACTGCTGCGCTGAAAATCGCCGTGTCGTAGTCTTGCCCGAACCAGGCGATAATCGCATAGGCGCCAAAGGCGATAGCTCCGGTCCCTGCCAAAAGTCCGTCCAGGCCGTCTGTAATGTTCACGGCATTGGTCGTGCCGACGAGCAAAAACAGCAGGAACGGGAAGTAGAAATAGCCAAGCTCCAGCTTCCACGGCGTTCCGGGCAAATGCAGCGACGTATCATGCCCCATCATGAGCAGCAAGATATACGCGCCGATTGCCAGCACAATTTGACCGGCAAACTTCTCTTTGGCGGTCAAGCCGAGGTTGCGTTTTTTTCTGATTTTGATAAAGTCGTCCAAAAACCCGATCAAACCGTAGCCAAGCGTTACCAGCAACAGGAAGTAGATTTCCATGTTGGCATTGGCAAACTTCAACACGGTAAAGATGAGTGCCAAAAGGATGATGGTACCTCCCATCGTGGGAGTCCCAGCCTTCTTGTAATGCGATTGTGGTCCTTCCTCGCGAATGGCCTGCCCGAATTTCAGGCGGCGAAGGAAGGGAATAAACAATGGGCCAATCAGTACGGCAATGAGAAACGCGGCGACGATCGTGACGATTAGGACGTTGTCAGCGAACATGCCCGAGCCTCCTTTCTTTCGATGCCAATGTGTCGCATCTGTCTCTATTCTTGGTTGTACCGGGCAATCGCTTCCCGTGCGACTTCACGGTCGTCGAAGGGCAGTACGTGATCTTTGATGATTTGGTACGTCTCATGACCTTTTCCGGCGATCAGGATGACATCGTCAGCCTTTGCCAACGAGATGGCATGATGGATCGCTTCGCGGCGGTCCGTCACCGCCGTGTAGCGGGAAGCGTCCACATCGCGCACGCCCGCCAGCATGTCGTCGATAATCGCCTGCGGCTCTTCGGAGCGGGGATTATCTGAGGTGAAGACGGTCATATCCGCATACGCGGTGGCGATTTTGGCCATGATCGGGCGCTTCGTGCGATCGCGATCTCCGCCGCAGCCGACGATGCAGAAGACGTTGCCTTTGGCAAACTCCCTGATCGTCACCAAGGCGTTTTCCAGACTGTCCGGCGTATGCGAGTAATCCACCAGAACGGAGAACGGCTGTCCGGCATCGACCGACTCGAATCGTCCGTTCACGCCAGCGACCGCCTCCAGGCTGGCCTTGATGTCTTCGAGGCTCACCCCTTCTGCAAGCGTAACTGCGATCGCAGCCAATGCGTTGTACACATTGAACTTGCCCATCAGCTTCAGGTTGAGGCGAATCGTACCCGCAAAGGTTTCCGCTGTAAACGACGTTCCCTTGCTCGTAATTTCGATGTCTTTCGCACGCACGTCCGCCGGCTGGTCGATCCCGTACGTAAGGACGCGCGCAGGGGTCACCATCGCATACAGCTTCGACGCCTCGTCGTCTGCGTTCAGCACGGCTGTCTTCAGGCGGTTCGGGTCGTAGTGGTTCCCGAGCTGGGAAAACAGCAGCGACTTGGCATAGCGGTAGTTTTCCATCGTTTTATGGTAGTCGAGATGGTCCTGGGTCAAATTGGTGAAGACTGCGGTATGTATGTCGCAGCCGCGCACGCGTCCCTGCTCCAGCGCGTGGGAGGACACCTCGATAATCGCGTAGTCTGTATGGACGTCGCACATGCGACGGAAGCTTCTTTGCAGGTCCACGGCATCGGGCGTCGTGTTTTTCACTTCTTCCGTGACATCCCCGATCCGCATGTGGATCGTGCCGATCAAGCCTGTTTGCTTGCGCTGATCGCGCAGGATCTTGTCGATCAGATGAGTGGTGGTCGTCTTCCCGTTTGTGCCCGTCACCCCAATCACCTTTACCTCTCTTGTGGGCGATCCGAAAAAGCGATCAGCCAGCATAGCCATTGCCCGCCGGGTGTCCGGCACTCTGACAATAGTCGCTGGCACGTCCAGATCTTTTTCGGATAGCACGGCGACGGCGCCGTTTTTCACCGCCTGGGCCGCAAACGCATGACCGTCCACGGTATACCCCGTCAGACACACAAACAAGTAGCCGGGCTTCACCTGACGCGAGTCTGCTGTCAAACCCGCAATCTCCATACTGTCATCCCCCGAAACCTTCACGGGCAACAAAGGCATGAGCAGATCCCGTAGAAACATGAAACAGGCACCCCATTCTCCAACTAGTATAGACAGAAATTTGCCCTTTTTTACGAAAGGAAACCGATCCATTTCTGCGACAAACAAAGGCAGAGCGACTGTAGACAAGCCTACTTCCCTCCGCCTTCGAAATCTCATTTTATAGCTAATTGGTCAATTTGTCACCAAGATGTATGCGAATTTTTCCGCCCTCATTGATTTTCACGCCGGGTGCAGGCGACTGCTGAATCACATAGGTCCCTTTGCCCGAAACGACCAGCGGAAGCGTCTCATACGTCTGCACGACATCCTTCAGCGTCTGCCCGACCATATTCGGAACTTCGATTGGCTCGCGCTCGCCCAATGCCTTGTTGATTTCCTTGGCGATGCCGTCCTTGCGCTTGGGCACATTCAGATGCTGCAGGGAAGATTCGATAATGCTCTTGACGCTCGGCGCGGCAATCAGTCCGCCAAAAGCGAGCGCCTTGGGATTATCGACGGCGAAGTAGACGACGATTTGCGGATCGTCCGCCGGGGCAAAGCCGATAAAGGACACGATGTACTCTCCGTCCACGTAGCGGCCGTTTCTGACCTTCTGCGCGGTTCCCGTTTTTCCGCCGACCCGGTAGCCTTCAATATAGGCCTTATTTCCTGTTCCCTGGGCTACGACGCTCTCCAGCGCATACCGCACCTTTGCCGAGGTTTCCGGCGAAATGACCTGGCGCACCTCGGTCGGGAGCGTCCGCGCGACGATATCATGTGTGACGCTATCCCGCCATTCCTTGGCGACAAACGGCTTCATCAGCTTCCCGCCGTTGATGGCAGCGGAGACGGCGGCCATTTGCTGGATGGGCGTGACGGATACCCCTTGACCAAACGATGTCGTCCCAAGCTCGACAGGTCCGACACGGTTGAGATTGAACAAGAGTCCGTTCTCTTCTCCGATCAGGTCGATGCCTGTCTTTTGTCCAAAGCCGAATTTCTTGATGTAATCAAACAACCGCTCTTTTTGCAGACGCTGTCCCATTGTGACAAAGCCGGGGTTGCACGAGTTTTCCACGACCTCCAGCATCGTCTCCTGCCCGTGTCCCTGCCGCTTCCAGCAGCGCAGCCGCTTGCCTGCCACGGTGATGAAGCCGGGATCGTAGAAGCCTTCCTCCAGGGAGACGACGCCTTCGTTCAAGGCCGCAGCCAGCGTGACGATTTTGAAGGTCGAACCGGGTTCATATGTTTTCCAGATCGGCAAATTGCGGTTGTACACTTCCGTCGGATAGTTTTGATACTCGTCCGGCTGGAACGTCGGCCGACTGCCCATTCCCAAAATTTCTCCGGTCTTGGGATTCATCGCGATGGCGAGAACATCGTCCGGCTGATAGGCGACGACGGCCTGATCCAGCTCCCGCTCAATAAACGACTGGATCGCGCTGTCAATCGTCAGGTACATGTCCATCCCGCTCACAGGGGGGACATACTCTTCCGAACCCCCTGGCATGACCCGTCCTTTGGCATCGGACGGAAAGGAAATATGCCCCTCGGTTCCTTTCAAAAACGGATCGTAAATTTTTTCCAATCCGGTCAAGCCCTGATTGTCGATCCCGGTAAAGCCGAGAATATGCGCAGCCATACTCCCGTTGGGATAAAAGCGCTTGGTGTCCCCGGCCAAATAAATCCCCGGCAGGTTCAGCTCCTGAATCTTCCGCGCTTTTTCAATCGGCAGCTTTTTTCCGCCCGGAATCTTGTCGTTGCTCATCTGTTTTTTGGTAATGGCCTGGTAGACGTCCTCTTCTTTTTGCTCCAAAATGATCGCGAGCTGCCGGGCCGTCTCCTTCGGGTCCTTGATTTGCGCGGGGACAGCCACTACCGTCGGCACGGTCATGTTGGACACCAGCTCGTTGCCGTTCCGATCCAGGATTCGGCCGCGATTGGGCTTGAAGTCGATTTCCCGATTCAGCAGTTGGTCAGCCATCTGCGCAAGCTGCGGTCCTTCGATCAACTGCACATACCCGAGCCGGGTGATGAGCGCCGTGTACAGGACAATGCCGATGACCAGCGAGATAAAAATACGACGGCGTACAGTAGCATTGGATACCCGCAAAGCGAGTCCCCCCTCGAATAGGTTGTCTCTTCCTTACCTTATTCGTCGGGGGGACGGGATAGAACTATGGGGTTGTGCTTGTTTGGTTGGCTTCTGTATCCGCTGGCGGGGCATTCTGATTCGAATTCGCCCCTTCCTGCTGGCCTGCGGATGGTCCGGTTGACTGTTCAGCCGAATTCGTCTGCGTCCCTGCTCCGGGGGGAGGAACGGTTCCAGACGACGCTGTTCCTTCCCCGGCAGGAGGAGTCGGCGGCGGTGCTGCCGGCTGCGATTCCGACTGCAACGTAATCTGGAGCTTTTCCTTGCCGTTCAGCGCGGTCCCCGGCGCAATGCTCTGCTGTACGACAAAGCCTGTGCCGGTAGCGCGCACATCGATGTCGAGCAGCGAAGCAAATTCCATGACCTCTCTGAGCGACTTCCCTTTAAAATCAGGCATTTTGGCACCCGTCAAACGGTCTGTCACCAAAATGATCTGCTTGCCAGCGACGATCTGTTCGTAGGCAGCGGGGTACTGCTCCACGATCTTGGTCCCGGTTCCGAGTACCGTTACGGTCAAATTGTCCTGCTTGGCTCGCAGCTGCGCCGCTGTCGTGGACATGCCCACGAACTTGGGCAGCGTCTGGCTCGCAGCCGGTTGAACGGCCAGCACCTGCTCCTGTGCGGGCTTGTCCCCGTTGCCTTTGCCACTGTCGGCGCTTACGCGGGACAAATCAGGCTGCTGCTGCAAGTATTGCAGGCTGCGCTCCATAATCGACTTGAACATCGGCGCGATCATCATTTTTCCCCAGTACGCGTACCATTCTTTCGTATCGGGATCGTCAATCACGACGTAGACGAGCAGGCGCGGATTGTCTTTCGGCGCAAAGCCGATAAACGAAGCGATATAGTGCCCGTCCATGATCTTGCCGGTGTTCGGGTCGTATTTTTGCGCGGTACCGGTTTTCCCGGCGACGTGGTAGCCGTCGATGGCGTACAGCCTCCCTGTTCCGTGTTCGCCTGTCACGACCGTTTCCAAAATGTCGCGGGTTTTCTTCGCCGTCGCCTCCGAGACGACCCTTCTCACGACTTCGCGCTCGCTGCGCTTCACGACCGCTCCCGTATGCGGGTCGCGCATTTCCTTGACGATATGCGGCTTCAACAGCTCGCCGCCATTGGCGATGGCGCCTACAGCCATCACCTGCTGAATCGCCGTAACCGTCACCCCTTGTCCGAACGTCGTTGCGGCCCAGTCACGGGGGGACTGCGGTTTTTCCAGGTTAATCAGGTTCCCTTCTTTTTCGTAAGGAAGCTCGATCCCCGTCAGAGAACCCATCCCGAACTTTTTGATGTACGCTCTGAGCTTTTCCAGCTTCAGGCGCTCGTAGCCGAGCTTCGCGAACATCACGTTACTGGAGCGTTGCACCCCTTCGAGAAACGAGATTCGGCCCCAGCCTACCCCGTTGTTGTGGTCGCGGATTGGCACTTGTCCCTTGATCGTGTACTTCCCGGAGTCGTACATTTCATTCTGGTTGAACAGCCCTTCCTCAATCGCAGCGGCCAGCGTAATGATCTTGAACGTGGACCCAGGCTCGAACATGGACGTGATCGCGTGGTTCGTATAGTTTGAAATCCCGTTATAGTATGTATTGGGATTAAATTGCGAACGATTGCCCATCGCCAAAACTTCGCCCGTCTGCGGATCGGTTACGATGACCGTCATCCCTTTTGGCTTGTATTGCCGGTCCACGACATCCAGCGCTTGCTCGACGTAATCCTGGATTTGCCTGTCGATGGTCAGATAGATGTCGTAGCCGTCTTTGGCCGGGATGTATTCGCCTTCCCCGTCCGGCAACTGGTAACCGGCTCCGTCTCGTTTATACTGCATCTGGCCCTTTTCTCCGGCCAGCTCCTTGTTGAGTTGCAGCTCGATGCCCATTTTCGGCTCATCGTACAGGTCGAGATATCCGATCACGTGCGAGGCAAAGCTGTTGTTCGGGTACACGCGTCTTGTCGTTTCATTGAGAAAAATCCCCGGAAGCTGATTTTCTTCCACCTGCTGACCGCTTGCCAGCTTCGGATATTGCAACTCCAAAATCCGTTTTTTCTGCTCTTCGCTGATTTTCCTTCCGTAGCGGCCCAATTCCACCACCTTGTTCGGCTTGGTCAGCATCTTTACCAATTCAGGCACCGGAGCGTTGAGAATGGGGGCAAGAATGTTGGCGGTATAGTAAGGGTCTTTGACGACGTCCTGATCTTTCTCGTCACGCCCCTTCAGCCTGGCGTTCACGGTGTATGCCTTGCCTTCGAAAGCCAGGATTTCGCCGTTTCGGTCCTTGATGGCACCACGCGTCGGCTGGAGCGTCCGCTCCCGGTCCCACTGCTCCTGCGCTTGTCCCATGATCCGCGCTGCGTCTACCGTTTGAATCCAGTAGATCCGAATGCTCAAGCCGGAAAAAATCAAAATCAGGCATAATGCACATACGAGAATGCGCCAATTCACGAGTCGTTTCGTATCCATGTCCACTCACTCCATCACGTCAATGATCGCCTTGCCTGAACAGGCTCGGACAGTCAAACGTAAGAAAAAAATGTTACCGCACAATGGACGCAGTAACATTGATTCTAAGGCTGGTTTGGCTGTTGTTGTTGAATCGAACTCGCCTTTACTTTCCCCTGACCAATCGTATGTACGGCATTCGCGTTGTACACCATGCCTTGTCGCTCGGCTTCTCTCTGGATGCGATCGCGATTGCTCAACTGCTCGATCTGAAGCTTCAGTGTGGCGTTTTTCTCGGCAAGCAGGCGGTTTTCTTTTTTCGTGCTCTGGATTTCGTAATTCATCTGGGAAATTTGCGAGTATCTTACCCCGACCATCCCCAGGCCGATCACCGTCAACGAGATAAACAAGAGATAGAGCAATTTTTCGCCTGTCGGAATGGTTGGTTTGATTCGAATCGTTCGTTTGGTCGTTTTGGTGACGGAACGGGACTGCTTCTCCAGTTCCATTGCCAGATTCCCTTGATAGTAGTAGCTCAACGCTTTCTCACCCCTTCTTCCTCCGTGCCGTTCTTCCTCTACACCTTTTCGGCGATCCGCAGCTTCGCAGAACGCGCCCGCGGATTGGCTGCCAGCTCCGCTTCGGACGGCAAAATCGGCTTGCGCGTGATCACTTTGACAATCGCTTCATTCCCGCAGGTGCAGATCGGAAACGCCGGCGGGCACGTGCAGCCCTTGGAATAGTCCTGATACACCTGCTTGCAAATCCGGTCCTCCAGCGAGTGAAACGTAATGACACTCACGCGGCCAGCCGGATTCAAGAGGTCAATCGCATCGGCAACAGCCTCTTTGAATGCATCCAGTTCATCGTTGACGGCAATCCGAATCGCCTGAAACGTCCGCTTCGCCGGGTGTCCCCCTGTGCGCCGCGCCGCCGCCGGAATTCCTTCCTTAATCAGCTCGACCAGCTCGCCTGTTGTCCGGATCGGCTGTTTTTTGCGCTGCTGCACTATTTGCCGGGCAATTCGCCGGGAAAATTTCTCTTCTCCGTACAGCCAGATGATCCGGGCAATCTCTTCTTCGTCCCACTCGTTGACGATCTCGTAGGCAGAGAGCGGCGCTTGCTGATCCATCCTCATATCGAGCGGCGCATCGGCATTGTAGCTGAAACCGCGTTCGCCTTCGTCCAGTTGCGGGGAAGACACCCCCAGATCAAACAAAACTCCATCTACACCTGTAAGCCCCAAATCTTTGACAATCTCTTTCAAATGGCGAAAATTGCTTTTGACCAGTGTGACCCTATCCAGATAGGGTGCCAGTCTTTCCCGGGCATTGTCGTGCGCCCAGTCATCCTGATCGATCGCAATGAGGCGGCCACCCTCGGTCAAACGGGAGGCAATCAGGCTGCTGTGTCCCGCTCCGCCGAGCGTGCAGTCCACATAAATGCCTCCAGGCCGAATGTTCAGGCCGTCTACAGCCTCATCCCTCAGTACGGTTACGTGATGAAACGACAATGTCGTCACTCCTGTTCTTCTCGCTGCTACAATGGAAAATCAACCAGTTTCTCCGCAATTTCCCCAAAAGAGCCTTCCGATTGGGCAAAATACTCTTCCCAACGTTCTTTGCTCCACACCTCTACACGGTTGGATACGCCAATAATGACACATTCCTTTTGCATGCCGGCATGCTCGCGCAGATTGGGCGGTATGTTTACCCTTCCCTGCTTGTCCCACTCGCATTCCGTTGCGCCGGAAAAGAAAAACCGTGTAAACGCGCGGGCATCCGCTTTTGTAAAGGGAAGCGTCTTGAGCTTTTCCTCCAGCTGCTTCCACTCTTCCATCGGATAGGCGAACAAGCATTGGTCAAGTCCGCGGGTAATGACAAAGGAAGCCCCCAGTCCTTCACGGAATTTGGCAGGGATCGTCAGGCGGCCTTTTTCATCGATGCTGTGCTGGTATTCCCCCATGAACACGCCCTGGTCCCCCACTTTCCTGTCTTTCGGCTCCACTTTCCCCCACTTTTCCCCACCTTGTTGCCTACTTGCTATTATAAAAAAAAATCCTGCGTTTGTAAGCAGGATTTTTTCGTTGATTTTTTTGCCGGGAAAGGACGGTTTTCGCGAGCTTATTCGACCCAGCTATCGAGATATGCTTTTTGCTCGTCGGTCAATTTGTCGATGCCGATGTTCAATGCTTCCAGCTTGTATTGGGCCACCATGGCATCCAGCTCGTAAGGCACGTTCAGGACTTTTTTGCCGATGTTTTTGTACTGTTCGTTGACATACGCCAAAGAAACAGCTTGCAGGGCAAAGGTCATGTCCATGATTTCCGCCGGATGGCCGTCGCCTGCTGCCAGGTTTACGAGGCGGCCTTCTGCCAGAAGGTACAGTTTTCGACCGTCTGCCATGACAAATTCTTCAATATCTTTGCGCACGATTCGTTTGGATGTCGACAGGGCGCCAAGATCCACCTTGTTTACTTCGACATCAAAGTGGCCCGCGTTGGACAGGATTGCGCCGTCTTTCATCACTTCAAAATGCTCTTTGCGGATGACGTCGCGGTTTCCGGTGACGGTTACGAAGTAGTCGCCGTACTTCGCCGCTTCGCTCATCGGCATTACTTCGAAGCCGTCCATGTACGCTTCTACCGCTTTGATTGCGTCGATTTCGGTTACGATGACCTTCGCGCCAAGACCTTTCGCGCGCATCGCCACCCCTTTGCCGCACCAGCCATAGCCGGCTACCACGACGGTTTTGCCTGCTACGACCAGGTTGGTGGTGCGGTTGATGCCGTCCCATACGGATTGGCCGGTACCGTAACGGTTGTCGAACAAATATTTGCAGAAAGCATCGTTCACCGCTACCATCGGGAACTCCAGCTTGCCTTCTTTTTCCAGCGCTTTCAGACGGAGGATACCTGTTGTGGTTTCTTCCGCGCCCCCGCGCACTTGCGACAGAAGATCGCGGCGCTCGCTGTGCAGGATGGTCACCAGGTCGCCGCCGTCGTCGATAATCAGGTCAGGGCGCGTTTCCAGCGTTTTAATCAGGTGCTCCTTGTACTCGGCTGGATCCGGATTGTACTTGGCAAAAACGCGAATGCCGTCTTCCACCAGCGCCGCGCAAATGTCGTCCTGCGTGGACAGCGGATTGGACCCTGTAATCGTTACTTCTGCGCCCCCGGCTTGCACGACTTTTGCCAGATACGCGGTTTTTGCTTCCAGGTGCAAGGAGATCGCCACTTTCAGGCCCGCAAACGGCTGCTCTTTTTCAAAACGCTCGCGAATGCGGTTGAGAACGGGCATGCGCTCTTTTACCCAGTCGATTTTCAAATGGCCGCTGTGGGCAAGCGACATGTCTTTTACAATGCTTTCAGAAACGGTGTTCATGTATGGGTAGACCTCCTTTTTCTCATAACACAATCCCTGTTTATCATATCATACGCACGTACAGCCATCATCTCTTTTTCCTGCTGCCCCCATTTTATGGCGCCAAACGGGGAACAGGCCGGGAAGAGGGCGCCGCTTCTGTCCGACAATCTCGCCTCGACGCTTTCTTTGTCAGAGAGCCTCCGCTTGGACGGCCGCAAAGGCTTTTTCGGGGGCGCCTGCCTGCTGCTGTCCGGCTGTTGTCGTCAACAGCTCCAGAAAACGCAGCAACGCTTGCGGCATCCATTTTTTCTTATGATAGACCAATTGGCGAAAAACACGCACGTCCGGATGGGAAAACGGCAAGATGGCAAGCGTGCCGTTTTTCGCTTCTTCGGCAACGGCGATGTAGGGAACGAGCGCAATCCCCAAATCATAGGCGACGCACTGCTTGATCGCCTCCAGGCTGCCGAACTCGGACGACGATTCGATCGTCGCTCCGGCGTCGCGCAGGACAGACTCCATGATCGAGCGGTAGCTGCATCCGGCTTCGGTAAAAATCCAGTTTGCTCCGGCAAAATCGCGCGCTTCGAGCTTTTCCACCCGGGCCAGCGGATGGTTGGGCGCGGCGATGATCACCAGCTTTTCTTCGCCGAGATTGATGTTCACCAGATCGGGATGATCCTGCAGCCAGTCGAGCACGAAGGCGAAGTCGTAGTGCCCCTCCTTGACGCCCTGACGCAGGTCGTGACAAATTCCCGGCTTCAGCAAAATGCGCACGCGCGGGTGTTCCGTGCGAAATGTCTGCAAAAAAGGCGGGAGGAAAAAAGCGGCGAGCGATTCCACCGTCCCGATGCGCAGAGTGCCCGCCAACTGCGCCTGCTCGGACAGGTTGGCTCTCGCTTCATCGAGCACCGCCAGCAGTTGCTCGCTGTAGGCGAGGAGTGCTTCTCCGGCGTGGGTCAGCCTGATTTTTCGTCCCCAGCGCTCAAATAGCGTCACTCCAAAATCCGACTCCAGATTCTGTATCTGTGTCGTCACGCTCGATTGCGCATAGCCCAGCACCTCTGCTGCGCGGGTAAAGCTTTGGCATTTGGCTACCTCGCGGAAGGTCAGCAAGTAACGCGTATCCAAAACGTCTCCCTCCCTTTCCATCGAAAAAACCGATCTTTATTATCTAATATTATAGATAACTCCGATGATTATGTCTATGCTACACTACCTCTACAAGAAACAGACTGCTACCTGCTAAAGAGAGGGAACATTCATGGAAAAAGCAACTGCGCAAACAACGGGCCTCGCCAAGACGTTGCGGCTGCCGCAAATCGTCGCCCTGTACATCGGGGCCGTCATCGGATCGGGCGTGCTGCTCATCCCCGGACTGGCCGCTGAAAAGGCCGGACCCGCCTCCATCCTCGCCTGGCTGGTCATGTCGATTCTCGTCTTGCCGATGGCGCTCACGATGGGGCTGCTCTCCGCCCGCTACCCAAGCGCTGGCGGCGTCTCCACCTTTGTCCGCACGGCTTACGGCGACCGCTTCGGCAACATCGTCGGCTGGTTCTTTCTATTATCTGTGCCCATCGGCGCCCCGATCCTCAGCGTGACCGGGGCCAATTATCTCGCGGTGCTGCTCGGCTGGGGCGACACGCAAATTTACGCGGCGGCTGCACTCATTTTGACCGCGGTGGTCATCATGAACGTGGTAGGGATGCACGTTGCCGCTCGCGTGCAAACAATTGTCGTCGCGCTCATCATCTCCATTTTGATCGTGGCCGTCGTCGCTGCGCTGCCGCACGCTTCCGCCGCTCACTTCACTCCGTTTGCCCCGAACGGCTGGCTCAGCGTCGTACAGGCGGCCGGGCTGTTATTCTGGTGTTTTATCGGCTGGGAGGCCGTTACGCATTTGTCGGAGGAATTCGTCGATCCGGCGAACAATGCCATTCGCGGTGTGCTGTGGAGCGCAGGAATCGTCGCGCTCTTGTACTTCGCCGTCGCCTTCATGACGGTGGCCACTCACAGCTATGGCGGCGGCATCTCGGCGGCAGCGCTCTCCGTCATGGTTCAGCTGTCGCTCGGACCTGTCGGCGGCTGGGTCGTAGCCGTGACCGCGCTGTTCATTTGCATCGCCACGGCAAACGCCTACATCGGAGCCGCGTCGCGAATCGCCTACGCGCTGGCGCAGGAAAAGATCGCGCCCCGCTGGTTCGGGCTGCTGCACGCGAAATACCGGACGCCGATCGGCGGGCTGTTGTTCCTCTCGCTCTGCTTTGTCGCCGTGCTTTCGGTTCTGTATACGGGACTGATTGACTTGGCCCGGCTGATCGAGCTGCCCAACGCCACCTTTTTTGCCACCTACATCGGCGGATGTCTTGCCGGAATCCGGCTGCTGCGCGGCCATCTCCTCGGGCAGCTGGCCTCCTGGACGTCGCTCGTGTTCACGGTCGCGCTTTATCCGTTCCTGGGCTGGTCCGCGCTCTACCCGCTCGTGATTGCCGCTGTCTTGCTGCTCTGGCAAAAGCGCACGGATAAACGCATGCTGATGTAGCATCGAGACAGGTCGTGCCTTCTTCCCCCCGGGAGACGCGCCTGTCTTTCTTTTGCGCTTGTCAACCGTTTGAGCCTCACGTCCAAAAGCGTGCGAACCGTCACTGGTACCCGCCCGCTTTTTTCTTTTGGAGGCAGAAGCGCCTTCCCGCTTATTATCTGGTACAATATTGGATAAAGAGCGGCACAGGCCAAGGAAAGGTGGCGAATCATGAGGCAATTGTGGTTGTTCAGCTTGATGCTCCTGCTGTTTTTGGCAGGATGCGGGAAACCGGAAGCGGAAGTCCGCCGAAAGAGGTGGAAAAGCGCATGGAGGAGCAGCTTCACGTCGACATTGTCGTTCCGCCTGTGGAAAAGCTTGCGGTCAAATACGCCGAAATCCGCTACCCGTCAATCGTCAACCAGCAGCAGCTCGCCGGACCGTCTGTCGCCCGTATTGTGTACACCGATGAAAAAGGCGAGCTTCTGTCACTGACTGACGAGCAGCGTACCGAGATGCGAAACAGACAGCAGCGCGAAGTGTTTTACGGCGAATACGCTGGCAGGCCGGTCATCATCCTGGAAATACACACGATGAAAAATTCCCTCGCCGACGCGCAATCACAGTTCATCGAAGGAATGGCGGTCGAGTACGGGCAAAAGGAAACCGATTCAGGGACGTACGCCTTTTACAGCTTCCATTACGACGACACCGCTTATATGACCACCTTTTTGCTCCAAAACGGGATGACCACAGAAGCTGCCGTCGACTTCAACCGCAAGCTGATCCGCCTGCTCAAAGGCCAGGGGGAGTCGTAGCGCATGTGCCTAAAATCGCATCAAAAGCTGGATGCAAAGCACCCAGCTTTTTTGGTTACCCGCTATTCGTCTTTGCCGATCAACCGGAACGTCTTGCCGTCCAGAGACGAGAGGTAAAACGTCTTGTCGACGCTGCCGCCCAGCTCGCCCGCGTAGTATTGGACGGTCAGCCTGTACTTGTTCGTGCCGATTTTGGCGAAGTACAAAAGTTCATTGAATTGCGGAAAACGCACGAAGTCGTAAATCTCGTATTTCATGAACGAGAAGTGCTCCTGCAAAAAAGACTCGCTGACATTTCGCTTGTTTTGCTTCACATACGCGACGAGGTCGTCGTAGCGTCGGATTTTTTTCACGTCCATCACATCGCGGACAAACGCCGCAACGGCATCCGTCATCGCTGTTTTCTCGCTTTCCGTCACCTGTCCCGGGAACAGCTCTGCCCTTTTGCTGTCCAGGCGGGCCAGCAGCACGACGGCCTGCGCTCTCGTGATCGTGTCCTTTGGCCGGAACGTGCCGTCCGGATAGCCGAAGAGCAGCCCCATTTTGTACGCCGGATAGACGGTCATGACCTCATGCTCGTTTTCGGGCGACAAGTCGGAGAAAAACCGCGCCGTCGTTCCCCGGTATTTTTCGCCCTCGGACTGATGGCCGAGCGCTGCCAGCAGAAGGCGCGCCGCCTCCATTCGCGTCATCCCATCCGTCGGTTTGCCCGTCGTCATGATGCCCGCTGCCGCCAAGTGGCGATACGTTTGCTCCGACCAGCGGCCAGAGGCTTTCGCGATATACGTCTCCCGGACAAAAGCGTCCGGCTCATGTCCCTGGTAGGACGGAAGCACGCGCTCGACCAACGCAAGAAACTGCTCCTGTGTCACGGTTTTCTCCGGCTGAAACGTCCCGTCGGGGAAGCCTTGAATCAACCCGTTTCTGGCGGCCAGCTCCATCTCCTTGGCCGCCCAGTGCCCTTTTATGTCCAGGAAGGAGCCTGTAGAAGCGACAGCCACTTCCTGCTTCGCCTGGGCCTGGGCCTGATTCCATTCGCCCAGCGCTGTGCCTGTCCATGCGATCGACAGGACAAGCGTCCATACAGTGGTTATTTTTCCGAATCGTCGCGATTGGATCTGCATTTTGCCCACCGCCTTTTCTCACGGGAATTCCGTTATCCGTAGGACGCAAAATTTGTCGGAAAAGTTTCGCCATCCGGGGAAGAAATGGTTTCCATTTTCCAGACCAGCCAGAAATCGCGGCTGCGCCAAGCCTTTTTGGGCGAATCCTTCGCGGCTGGTCCTACACGAAAACAAGCCGACCGTTCGTCCGGGACGACCAGCCGACTTGTTGTTTCTTTTTCATCGTCTGCGTTCTTGGGCGTTACAGGAAAAAGACCTGATGCGTGCCATCGTGTGCAAACGGGGCTTCGACCAGACGATCGATCAATTCCAGCCCGTACTTGTTTGCGAAGGAGAAAAAACAGAGCTTGCGTTCCTGCAGGCCGCCCTCCGGCAAAAGCATCGTCTCGATCCGCTTGATCCGGTTGTAGGCGACATCTTCTTTTTGCTGCAAGGAACGAATCAGCCGCTCCTCCAAAAAGGCCACCTGCTCAAGCAAGAGCGTACTGTTCTTTTCCGCCAGGCCGCGCAATCCCGGCTCCAGACGGATTACCTCTTCCACCAGCGGACGATACATGGCTTGAATCGACTCGCGCACGCTGGCAAATCGCTCATGCAGCGGATGCGGCCCTTGCTTCTTCTCCCACTCGGCTTTCCAGCCCGCGAAGTCGGTCAGCACCTGCTCGATCGAAAGCTCCAGACTCTCCAGCAAGCGCAGGTGAGCGCCTTCCACGAGGGTGATCGACATGCGCGGCAAAACAATCGGCATCTGCATCCCGAACCATTCAAAGACTTCGCGGTAATACGCCCAATAAGCGATCTCCCCCGGCCCCCCTATGAAAGCCAGGGTCGGAAACAAATGCTCTTGCATCAGACCGCGCGTCACGACATTGGCGCTGAATCGCTCGGGCTGCTCCTCGACCAGTCGCAGCAATTCCTCGCGACTGTAAGAGCGCCGTCTGTTGACAAAGCGGTCCTGGTGTCTTGCTAGCAACAGCCGCTCTTCTCCTTCGTAGATAAACAGGTTGGCCTGCTGCTCGTCTACTTCAAGCTGCAGCGGATATCCGGCCGATGCGATTCGGTCTTTGGCCTGCACCAGCAGGTGGGCCATCTGCTCATTTTTCTCGATCACCTGCTGAAACACGGGGCGTTCCAGCCTTCGCACGAACGGCAGCGATGATTCGACGAGGATCAGCCCATGCTTGCCGAACAGCCGGGCCAGAAGACGAGCAAACCAGTCCGCTACCGTCGCCGAGCTTTTCGCTGTTTGCGTCAGCAAGTCCCGAATGGTTTTCGTTTCTGCTGTTTCGGGGTGTTCCTGGAAAAAGCTTTCCAGGAACTGTCTACACACCTCTTCTTCCAACGCCAGCTTGCTTGCCGACATGCGCCCTTTTTTTCGCAGCTTTAGCCGTTCCTTGTGCAGGCGGGTATCGCCATCCGTCGCCCAGTACACATGATCGATCTCATCGATGTCATGGTCTTCTCCCGCGATCCAAAAGACGGGGACGACGTTGGTTTGCAGCTCGGCCGACAGCTTTCGCGCCGCCTGAATCAAATGGATGGCTTTGTTGATCGTATACAGCGGACCTGTCAGCACTCCTGCCTGCTGGCCGCCGATGACGACATATGTATCCGGTTGCTTCAGAAGCTCGATATTTTTCAGCGCTTCGGGGTGAGTTCCTATTCCTTCATTAAAGTTATGTAAACCTTCCGCCAGTTGGTTTCGGTCGAAGGTTTGCGCGGAGAGCCACTTCAACCGTTCCCGGTAGGACTGATCTTGGTAGGGATGATGCGCGAATAAAGACAAGACAAATTCGTTTTGCTGCTGGTACTCTCGCGCCAGCCGATTTGCCAATGGCAGCGCAACGCTTTCAACATTCATGCTAGCTCACCTTTCTTGGGGCGATGGTCACTGCAAATTATACCACGCCAGCCATCCACAAAAAACAAGACAACCCGCCGAAATGGGTTGTCAAAGTGTCGCGCTGCTTTTTTTCTTAAAATTGAGGCGGCGTGACCGACCAGATCAGCACGGCCTCCACCTCGCCGGTATTTTCAATCTCGTGCGACTTGCTGCTGTCAAACGAGATGCTGTCGCCTGTCTCCAGTACGTGCTCCTCATCGTTGAACCGCGCTGTTACGCTTCCCGCAATCACTGTGAAGCACTCCTCGCCTTCGGTCTGGACGAATTTGTCCTTGACCACTTCTCCCGGCATCAGACGGACCTCCAGCATGCCCAGCTTGGCGCTCCCTCCCATGGAGAGCAGCGAATACGTGCCTGTCGATTCGGGAAAAACCAGTTGTCTGCGCTTTTGCTGACGTGTCACGTGTACTTGCTTTTGATCAATGTCTTCGAAAAAATGAATGATCGGGGACTCCAGCGCCTTTGTGATTTTCCACAGCGAGTCCAGCGAGGGCTGGGAAATTCCCCGCTCCACCTGACTGAGCAGCCCTTTGCTAAGCCCCGTTTTCCCTGCCATGATCTCCAACGTAAATCCACGTTCTTTTCGAATCATCCGAATCTTGTGTCCGATGCTCTCGATGGGAAGTCGCATAGTTCCAACCTTCTTTCTTATCGGAATAAATACGATATGTATAGCAGTGCGTTACACGACATCCATCGTCTTGATTATGCCAGTCGCAAACAGCACTATGTAGACAAGTCCAAACCAGAGAAACGACAACCGCCAAGCGGAAATTCCGACTTTTTTCAGGGAGAGTTTTCCTTTCAGCTTCACCTGGAGCCACCCCAACAGCACAATCGCTACCAGGAAAAAGCAGCTAACCCACCACCATGCTGACATTGCTTCTGGCCAGATGAGCGCGTAGGCGGAAACAGCGGAGCGAATCACCAAAAAATTCGTGATATTCACCGCCCAGCGACCTGCCAATCTCTTGTTCCGCTTCGCGATGTACACGATCGCATAGACCAGCGGAAATCCCAAGAATGGCACTACGGTCAGCGTCCCCCAAAAATAGGACCAGAAAGTTGTCCACATGGCCATCTACTGTCGCCTCCCCTCCTTCCCTCTTCCCATGCCTGATTTGAGCAACATAACGCGAAGCAAGGTTTCGTGCAACGGAGTAGGAATCCCGGCCTCTTTGCCCAATCGGACGAGATAGCTGTTGATGGATTGTACTTCCGTCGGTCTGTGCCGCTTCACATCCTGCAGCATGGAGGAAAGATTACGGGATGTATTTCGGCAAATGGTGACAATATCCTGCCAATCGGCTTCCCCGATTTTTTGTCCGGCGAATGCGGCTACCTGCGCGGCTTCCTCAAACAATTCGCGCATCAGCCCTTGTGGATACGGGCTGTCGAGGAGCGCCCCGTTCGGGATTTCAAACAAGGCCGTGAGCGGATTGATCAAGGCATTGGCGAGCAGCTTTCTCCACGCATGCGGTTCGATCGCTTTTTCATAGATCGCCGTCATCCCCGCAGCCGATGCCCCTTCGACAAAGGAAGCGATCACGGAATCTGTGCGGTCGCTCTCTTGCCAGGGTCCGACGCGCAAGGTGCCCGTCCCGGTATGCTCCACTTCCGTCGGAGAATGCCTCCTGGCTCCTTCCGTATGGATGGCGAAAAAGCATTGCGAATCCGCCAGCACATCGGCGAGCAGCTCCTGGTGCCCCATCCCGTTTTGCAGCGCGATGACACGCGCAGAACGGTTCAATCCGGCAAGCGCCGGGAGTAGCGCGGGCAAATCAGGCTGTTTGACGGCGAGCAGGTACAAATCTCCCGCTGGCAAGCCGGCTTCGATTGGTTGGGCAGGTACCGTCACCTTCGTTTTTTGGCCGTCCAGGCTCGTAAACCACAGTCCTTGTTCCCTGAGTTGATTCGCCTGTAGTGAACTGCGCGTGACGACGGTCACAGACTGTCCAGCGAGCGCAAGCCTTGCTGCATACAGCAAACCAACGGAACCGCCGCCCACCACGACTACTTGCAAATCGCTTGTTACTGGCTGCATTTGTTCACCTACATTAATCAATACTTATTTTATAAGGATAGCAGAGTTTAGGAGATTGTTCAATTGATTGGAACAAAAAAGATCGCAATTATCGAAAAATTCCCTGTTGCTTCTTTTGCTTGCATGGATACTGGATAAGAATCTTATAAATTCTTGTCTGTACAAAAAAGACTGCCGCCCAAAGGCGACAGTCTACTGCTATTCCCTCTTATACAGGATACACCGGATGCTTGCGCTCGGAGAACACTTGCCGCTTGTGCTTGTAAATCTCGTAGCGGGCAATCAGGTCCTGGCGCAGGCTGCTCGGCGGAACGATCGCGTCGACGATCAGGTTGGAGGCCAACAGGTACAGATCGATGTCCTCTTGATACTCTTTGCGTTTTTCCTGAATGAACGCCTGGCGCTCTGCCGGATCTTCAATCGCCTGAATCTTGTTGCTGTAGACAGCATTTACGGCCGCTTCCGGACCCATCACCGCGATTTGCGCTCCCGGCAGGGCGATGCACGCGTCTGGCTCGAAGGCCGAGCTGGCCATCGCATACAACCCTGCTCCATACGCCTTGCGCACGATGACGGAAATTTTCGGCACGGTCGCTTCCGCCATCGCGGAGATCATTTTCGCCCCGTGACGGATGATGCCCGCTCGCTCCACCGCTGTGCCAATCATGAAGCCCGGGACATCCGCGAGGAACAGAAGCGGAATGCCGAACGCATCGCACAGCGTAATAAACCGCGCCGCTTTGTCGGCCGAGTCGACGAACAAAACGCCGCCCTTCACCCGCGGCTGATTGGCGATAATGCCGATCGGCTTGCCGTCCAAACGGGCAAGACCTGTAATCAATTCCTGAGCAAACAGCTTTTTGATCTCGAAAAACGAGTCCGCATCGACCAATGCGTGAATGATGTCGTGCATGTTGAAGGGCGCGTTTTGATTTTCCGGCACAATGCTGGCAATGTCCTTGGCGGTTTCCACAGGGCCTTTGGCCTCTGCCAGCGGAGGCTGTTGCGTGTAGTTGGCCGGAAAGAAGCTCAGGTAGGTGCGCGCCGCCCGAATCGCTTCCTCTTCATTGGCGGCCAGCACGTCGCCGCAGCCGCTCACAGAGCAATGCATCCGGGCGCCGCCCAGCTCCTCCAGGGTCACCTTTTCCCCGATCACCATTTCGGCCATGCGCGGGGAGCCTAGGTACATGCTCGCGTTTTTGTCGACCATAATCACAATGTCGCAAAAGGCCGGGATGTACGCTCCGCCTGCCGCGGACGGACCGAACAGGATGCACACCTGCGGAATTTTTCCCGACAGCTTCACCTGATTGTAAAAAATCCGGCCTGCTCCCCGTCTGCCCGGAAACATTTCCAGCTGATCCGTGATCCGCGCCCCTGCGGAGTCCACCAGATAAATCAGCGGCACGCGCATTTTTTCTGCCGTTTCCTGAATGCGGATGATTTTTTCCACCGTCCGCGAACCCCAGGAGCCTGCCTTGACCGTAGAGTCGTTGGCCATGACGCATACGGTCTGACCGTTGACTTTTCCGATGGCGGTCACGACGCCGTCTGCCGGCAAATCTCCTGCCATGACATTGGCGAACAGTCCGTCCTCGACCATGAATTCATCGTCGAACAGCAGCTTGAGCCGATCGCGGACAAACAGCTTGTTTTGCTCCTTGAGCTTTTCGTGGTACTTGGCATCTCCGCCTTGCTGGATCTGCGCGATCTTTTCCTGCAATATCTCTTCCAAATGTTTGCTCATCGGCTTACTCCCCCTCGTCACTCTCCGCGATAGTTCGGTTTTCGTTTTTCCGCAAAGGCTGCCAGCCCCTCCAGGCGGTCTTTGGTCGGAACGAGCAGCTGATAGGCGTTGCTCTCGATCAAGAGCCCGGCTCCCAGCTCCACCTCGCTCCCGCAGTCAATCGCGAACTTTGCCTGCGCGAGCGCCAGCGGAGCGTTGCCCGCGATCTGCTCGGCCAGCTCCAGCGCTGTAGCCATCAGCTGATCCGCCGGTACGACGCGGTTGACCAGCCCGATCGACAGCGCCTCGTCCGGCTGAACGCGCCGCGCGGTAAAAATCAGCTCTTTGGCGATGCCCTTGCCCACCAACCGCGGCAGGCGCTGCGTCCCGCCCGCTCCCGGAATAATTCCGAGAGAGGTCTCCGTCAAGCCCATTTGCGCCTGATCGCTCATCAGCCGCAGATCGCAGGCGAGCGCCAGTTCTGTGCCTCCGCCGAGCGCCAATCCGTTGATGGCGGCAATGACCGGCTTCGGCAGCTTTTCCAGTTCCGTGAACGTGTCGCGGATCGTCCGGATGTAGTGCTCGACCTGTTCAGGCGACATGCCGCGCCGCTCCTTCAAGTCAGCCCCCGAACAAAACGCCTTGTCTCCGGCCCCTGTCACGATCACGACGCGCGTGCTGCGATCGCCCGCCACCTCTCTGACAAGCTGTCTCAGCTCCGTCAATGTCGCAAGGTTCAGGCAGTTGAAAACGTCCGGCCTGTCAATCGTCACGATACCGACCATGCCCTCTTTTTGGTAAGAAATCGTCATGTAGCCCTTCCTCTCTCCCCATGCTCCTCCAACTGGCGCTTGGCCAGGTTGGCTTTCAGCACTTTCGAGGGCAGCTCCCTGCCCAACTGCTCCTGAATGTAGGCGCCTGCCTCCGTCAACCGATTCAGGTCGACCCCGGTTTCGTAGCCCATGCCGTGCAGCATGTAGACGAGATCTTCGGTAGAGATGTTGCCCGCCGCTCCGGGGGCGTAGGGACAACCGCCCAGGCCGCCAATCGAGCTGTCAAACGTGCGGATTCCTTCTTCGAGCGCCGCCGCCACATTCGCCAGACCCGTTCCGCGCGTGTCGTGAAAATGCCCGGCCAAGCGCTCGGTCGTAACATCTGTCACAAGCACCGCAAAAATCTCGTGTACCTGCTTCGGCGTGGCCACCCCGATCGTATCTCCAAGCGAAACCTCGTACACGCCCATCGAAAGCAACGCATCGGTTACTCTCCGGCTGTTGTCGACAGGGACGTCCCCTTCATACGGACAGCCGAACACAGTGGAGACGTACCCGCGCACCCGCATCCCGAGGGCGAGCGCTTCCTTCGCTACTTCCGCAAGCACGGGGAAGGTTTCCGCGATGCTTTTGTTAATATTTTTGCGGTTGTGGCTCTCCGAAGCGGACATGAACAGGGCGATTTCATCGAGACCGCACTGACGCGCCCGCTCCAGACCGCGCACATTGGGCACCAGGGCGCTGATGCGCACCCCTTCTTTGACTACAGGCAAAATCCCTTGCAGCACTTCTTCCGCGTCAGCCAATTGCGGAATCCAGCGCGGGTTGACAAAGGAGCTTGCCTCGACCCGCGAAAGTCCTGCTTCCAGCAGTTTGTGAATCAAGGTGATTTTCGCTTCTGCTGGTAGGATGGCACTCTCGTTTTGCAGCCCGTCACGGGGGCCAACCTCTACAATTTGCACCTTCACGCTCATCCCGCCCCCTTTCCTAGCGACCGCTCAGTTTGGAAGTGAACAAAATCTATTCGAGTACAACGATAATGTCGCCGTCGTTGACGAAATCCCCGACGTTCGCCTTGACTTCCACGACTTTGCCGGCTTCCAGCGACTGGACCGGCACTTCCATTTTCATCGATTCCAGCACGACGACATCCTGGCCGTCGCTGACGGTGTCTCCTGGCTGCACCAATACGGAAATGACGGTTCCTGCCATGTTTGCGGTTACTTGTTTCATCAATGACCCTCTCCTTGCTTAGTGGTTGGATTTGGTTTGGCGCTCCGTGATAAACCAGGTGGTGTACTCTCCCGCCCGGAATCGCTCATCCGCCAACACTTCCTGCAAAAACGGAATGTTCGTTTTAATACCAGTAATCAAAAAATTGTTTAGCGCTTCCTGCGCTCTCTGGACGGCTTCCTCCCGGGTCAGCCCCGAGATGATCACCTTGGCAATCATCGGATCGTAAAACGGCGTGACCTGTGTTCCCGACTCCACCCCGTCGTCGATCCGCACATGTTCCATAACAGGCGGCTGATACAAGCTGATCGTCCCTGGCGATGGCAAAAACGTCACAGGGTCCTCCGCGTAGACGCGCAGCTCAATCGCGTGGCGCTTCGCCAGCACGTCATCCTGCGTGATGGCCAGCGGGTGTCCATCCGCGATGGCAAGCTGCATGGCGACCAGATCGTAGCCGGTCATCTCTTCTGTGACCGCATGCTCCACCTGCAAGCGCGTGTTCATTTCCAAAAAGTAAAAGTTTTTGTTTTCATCTACGATAAATTCGACCGTGCCCAGACCGGTGTAGCCGACCGCCTTCGCGGCCTTGACGGCTGCTTCGCACAGCTTCGCGCGCGTGGCAGGGTCGAGAAAGGGCGACGGGCTTTCCTCCAGCACCTTTTGATGCCGCCGCTGGATCGAACATTCGCGTTCCAGCAAATGAATGACGTTGCCGTCGTTGTCCGCGGCAATCTGCACCTCAATGTGTCGCGGGCGCTCCACGTACTTCTCCACGTACATCGCGTCGTTGCCAAAATACGCTTTGGCGCGGCCTTTTGCCGACTGATAGGCTTGAAGCAACTGCGACTCCTCCCGGCATATTTGCATCCCGATTCCCCCGCCGCCGGCACTGGCCTTCAGCATGACCGGATAGCCGATTTCTGCCGCTTTGGCTGCGGCCTCTTCCACGGTCGCAAGCGATTCCTCGCAGCCTGGCACGACAGGGACGCCTGCCTCCTGCATGATTTTGCGGGCGGTCAGTTTGTCACCCATTTGCCCGATGACTTTCGGCGAAGGCCCGATGAAGATCAGTCCTTCCGCTAACACGCGACTCGCGAACGCTTCGTTTTCCGAAAGCAGTCCGTAGCCGGGGTGAATGGCATCGGCATTCGTGCTCTTGGCAGCCGCGATGATGGCCTCCACGTTCAAATAGCTGTGCGGCACTGGCGGCGGACCGATATGGACGGCCTCGTCTGCTTCGCGGACAAACGGCAGGTCGCGGTCGGCATCCGAATAGACGGCGACAGTCGCGACTCCTTGTTCGCGGCAGGTGCGAATGATCCTTCTGGCGATTTCCCCACGGTTGGCGATCAATACCTTGCGCATGGCAACGCTCCCTTCTTTGACAAACCGACTCCAATCGAAAGCGTTTCCAAATTGTCTGCTCGGTTTGTTTCCTATCATGCTTCTCATGCTTACTTCTATTTTGCCATGAGAATGAACATAGTTCTAGAAAGAAATTTTAATTTTTTCCATGGAAGCGCAATCAGTTCCTGTCAATTCCTAGATGAATCAAAGAAAACGCTTCGGAAAATTCAATCCTTGTGTATAATAAAGGAGAGTGGCCGAAGCTGGCCAAGGCAAAGAGCTGTGAGAGGAGTGGCTAACCATGTTTGAAGTAAGACGTTTACAGATCAACTACAAGACACTGGAGGAATTCCAAAAGTTTCGCGAATTTGGCCTGGAGGAGCTTTCGATGAAGGAAGACCTGGAGGCGAACATCGTGGAGAACGATTCGGAATCTCCATTTTATGGGATTTATGACAACGATCTTCTGGTAGCACGCATGAGCCTCTATAAAATCGACGGGAAATACGATCGTTATTTCAAGCCGGCCCAAGATTACTACGAGCTATGGAAGCTTGAAGTCCTGCCTGATTACCGTGGCAAAGATTACGGGACAGCTCTGGTTAACCACGCAAAAAGCTTTGGCGCTCCTATCAAAACCAACTCCCGCTGTCGTGCGGACGAATTTTGGCTGAAAATGGGCTTTACCCCTGTCAAGTACAATCCGATGCGCGACCGTGGCGAAAATCCATACGTCTGGTTGCCAGAAAACGTGGAGCTGCAAGACTAGCTCCTCGTTCGATACGAAAAAAGAAGCGGAAGGAAAAACCGCTTCTTTTTTCTGTTGAAAGCACTTCCATTTATTTTTCCACCCGTTCCAAATTCCCATTTTCATCCATTTTAAAAATGGCTTTGGCGGACTCCTCTTCCTGCAAAAAGGCGAGCTTGCGCGCCCGATCCATGATCTGGACGAGGGCGCGGTAGTCGTCGTTTACCCCCTGTACCTGTTCCAGCTCTTTTTTGGCACGCTCGTGCGCTTCCTTCAATTCTTTTAACTCCAAATCTTTTCCTTCCAACTCTTGTTCCAATTGTCGCAAGCGTCGGGCCATTTCTTTTTGGTTGACGAGCATGCGAATCACGGATTCGATCTGCTCCTCTGCCACTGTCTCCTGCTTGGGGCCTTGCGTCTGTGGGACTGCTGTCGCTTGCCTTTGCGGCAACAACACGGCGTCCGTCTCGGCCACTGCGGCCGACGCTTGTATCCGCCCCATTTTTTTCAATTGCTGTCGTTGACTCTTGGCAATCGAGATTGCTGCATCGTAACGTTTGCGCACGCAACTATTCCAGCGAAATCCGCACGCCGCTGCAGTCCTGCCCAACCTTTGACCCACTTCTTCAAATGCGGCTAGCTGTGTGCCGCCTTCGCGTATGTGGCGCAAGGTGACTTCCGCCAACACGAGATCGTCATCTTCGGTCCATGCGTCTTGTCTGGAAGCTACCATATGAGTCCCTCCCGTTACCTTTAAAAAGGATGATGTAGTTCATCCTATGCTTTTCCCTACTCTTGTAGAATCGCTTTCTACTAGAAAAAGTATGTCCAAGCAAATAAATATTTAAACGAGAAGAACCCGAATCGGCTCGAACTACTGCTTGGTGAGGAACTTTTGGACGACGGACACGTGCTCGGGACTGCCCCAGAGCCGCGCGCACTGATCGACTTCCCGCCTGATGCGCTCCTCGCGCACAAGCCCTTCCCGCTTCCAACGGACGAGCTGCATGTACGCCTCGATCCCGACAAGCGGCTGCGCGGCGATTTTTCGCGCAAAAGCGTACACGGCGTCCGCGAGCTGCTCGTGCGGGTAGACTTCGTCAACGAAGCCGTACGCCTTGGCCTCCTGTGCGGAAAGCCTTTCGCCTGGAAGCAACAGCGCCAGTGCCTTCGACTCCGGGAGCAGGTCCAGAAGACGGCTTCCTCCACCCCAGCCGGTCGTAATATGCATGCGAATCTGCACGAACCCAAACAGCGCCTGCTCGCTGGCGAAGCGGAAATGGCACGCCCCGGCAAACTCGCACCCGCCGCCTACCGCCGCGCCATTCACCATGGCGATGACCGGCTTCGTGCATTGGTCGATACGAGACAGCAGGTCCGCCACCTTGCTGAGCAGCGGGTACGCCTGTTTATGTCCTCTGGCCGCAATGAACTGGTTCAAATCGCCGCCGGATACAAAGCTTTTGCCTGTGCCCGTGACCACGATCACCTTTACCTCCGCATCCGCCTGGCAATCCGCCAGCGCCTGGTGCAGCTGTTCCACCAGCTCCATGCTGATCGCGTTATGTACATGAGGGCGGTTGAGCGTAAGCGTGGCAATCCCGGCTTCTTTTTCGATCCGTACAGTGTCCATGAACAGTCCCCATCCTTTTCGTCGAGTGTATTGGCTCTATTGTACCGTGTCGTCCGCGAAAATCCTATCGGCGAAAGAAAACGTGGCCTTGCCGTTCGATGGGGAAAACCATGGCTGCCCGCGCGCCGCCAGGACTGTTTCTGCACACAAAAATGTTTCTCCACACACAAAAAAAAGAAGGCCTGCGCCTTCTCCTTTTCTTACGACAGCAAGTTTTTCATCGCGGATGAATTGAAGCCGACGATCAGATTCTCGCCATCGGTGAGAATCGGACGCTTCAACAGCTGCGGCTCCTCGCTCAGCATCTCCAGCAACTCTTTTACGGACATGTCGTTGATGTCCACATCCAGGTTTTTGAAGCGCTGGCTTCGGGTCGACAAAATTTCGTCGAGTCCGTTTGTCGTCATTTTAATGATGTCGAGCAGCTCTTCGGCTGTCGGCGGATTTTTGAACAAGTGACGCTCCTCATAGCTGACGCCATTCTCTGCCAGCCAAGCTTTGGCTTTGCGACAGGATGTGCAGCTCGGATACGTGAAAAACGTCAATTTTTGTGTGCGTGTACGTTCAGCAACTGCCATCGGTTACCCCTCCGTCTCATCTATTCCCATTCATTTGTGGTTGTCCTGGATACTGCTGTTTGCTCCGTTAATTGCGTGGAGCTATTTACTTGAAAAAAGTAAGCTAATAAAAATTCTTTCCTTACTTCAGATTATAAATCTGCAATAAACACTATGTCAATAGTAGTTAATCTAAAAACTAGGCGAAAAAAGGGGGGATGTGCTGTTCTAGCACACTGCCACCTTAACAAGCTAAACAAAATCGGCTACACTTATGACGATGTGAAATTTTTTCAAACACAGGTTGAACAAGGCTTGCACGCTTGAGAAAGGGGTATCCGGCATGGACCAAGATGCGCAGAAGTTAACCAGTGCTTTGGCAGACCCCACCCGTTTTTCCATTTACCAATTTGTCGCGTACAGCAAAGAGCCAATCACGGTTCAAGAAGTCGCAGACCGCTTTTCCATTCATCCGAATGTAGCGCGTCTGCACCTGACCAAGCTGGAGGACGTGAATCTGCTCACGGCCGTTTCGGACAAAAGCGGCAAAGGAGGACGTCCCAGTCGATTGTATTCCCTGTCTGAACAGGTGGTGAGCCTGCAGTTCCCACCGCGCGACTATCAGTTGCTGGCCGATATCGCGATCGAAAGTCTGCTGTCGCTCGGTGAAGCGGGCGAAGCCGCTCTTATCCGCATGGGGCATCGCATGGGTACGGAGATGGCAAAGCGGTCGATTGCCCAAAGCGGATTGAATTTGCAAACGGCTACGTTGGAAGAAAAACTGCACCTGATCCATCGCCTCGTCGTGGCGCAGGGCTTGAGACCGGACATTGAAAAGCTGGAAGACGGCATGCTTCGTTTTCGCGTGAACAACTGCACGTTTTCCGACACCGCCAAGAAATATCCGAGCGCTGTCTGCCAGATGCACAACGCTCTTCTGATGGGAATATTCGAAACGTACCTGGGGAACATTGAATTACGTGAGGATGACTCCATGATTCGGGGCTGCAAATCGTGCAACTATACCGTCATCCAGTTCTGACAAAGCGAAAAAGCCCTCCCTTGAACGCCCGGCTTTTTCCTGCGCTTCTCGGCGCGTCAAAAAACCGCCATGGCTTTATCGTTTACACGCATTCGCCTGTCCGATATAATGGGGGAGGAATCTTGTAAATCTTACCGATCTAGGCAAAAAGGGGGGAAAATAAATGGATCGTATGTATCGCGTGCTTGGTTTTTGGACCATTGTCATCGCGCTGATGGCATTCTGGGGCGGTCTGTACCCCATGTCGCTCATCTTCTTCGGTCTGACTGCATTCTTTGTGGCACTGAGCTACATGAGCCTGACTGAGCGGGTCTATCTCAACATTTTCTTCGGCTTCATGTTCCTGTCGTTTGTGGGGTTCACGTACTACACCTTCTTCGTGATGCCTGTAGGACCGCAAGAACACGCTTTCCTGCAACTGATGATGTAAGCAAAAAAGATGCTCACTCGCGAGCATCTTTTTTATTGATGAGAAATGCGGGCAGGGCAGTGGGATGTCGTTCCCTGCCTTTTTGCTGGACCATGACCCGGAAGCGGCCGCCCAATCCGGCAGGATCGATCAGCTGCAAAATCGCCCGGTTGCGCTTCATCGCCTGGCTGGCAAACGGGTCCGTATCCTGATGCGCGACCGCCTTGTGCAGAAGACCGCACTGAAGCAAAAACTTGTCCTGCCGCATGTAAGCGACCTCCTGCAAGCCTGCTTTTTCCCCATAGCGGCTCCAGGCGGAAAAGTTCACGTGCGCGGTCATATCCTGCTCACCGACGTGGATGTACGGATTGTCGTGCGCCTGGTGACGATGGTAGCACATCAGCGTTCCTTTTTTTCGGCTCGGATGGTACAGTTCTTCTTCGCGGTCGCCGTAATCAATCGTCACGACAAAGCCGTTGGCCAACAGACGTCCTACCTGCTCTGCCGCCTGTTTCAGCCCCAGGTTCACTTCGATCCGCATGCCGGAGGGAATCGGCACCGCTGACTCGATTTCAGCCAGAGCAGCGAGCAAGGGAGCGCTCGGCTCCCGCAGCACCTCACGAAAGCGTCCCTCTGCGTAGGTCACCGCTACTTCCTTCCAGCCTGTTTTCGTCCGCTCTGCGATATGTACGGGAAAAGCATCGAGCCACTCATTGGACAGGACGACACCTTCGACGGCTCCGTCAGCAGCCGCTTCGTCGAGCGAAGCGTACCACACCTTTGCCACCTCATGCTCGCGCAGCACTTCCTCCTGTCTTCTCCGGTGGTACGGACTTGCTTCGATGAGAACGACCTTGAGCCGCTTGTACACGTCCGGCTCGGTCTCGCGTATCCGTCCCAGCATGCTTTTGCACAGCGATCCGGTCCCTCCGCCGATTTCAACGAGCACAGGCTGCTTTAGCCCTACTGCACGCCACAGCTCGCTCACCGCATCCGCCATCGTCTCTCCAAACACCGCGTGTACAGTCGCGCTGGTAAAAAAATCGCCATCCTTGCCTACCTTGGGCAAGTCCGACATATAATAGCCATGAGAGTCATGATAGAGCGCCAATTCCATAAAGCGCGCGAACGAAATGGCGCGTCCCTCCTGACTTTCGATTTCGTGGCGAATCTGTGCAATTATCTCCATCCGCTTCTTCTCCTGGTATCCAAATTCAACCTGCTCAAGCTATAATACAAAAAAAGAAGTCATACAATGTGGAAAGGCAAGCGATTTCCATCATGAACCAAAAGGTGAAACCATGCGCAAATTTCTGCTCGTTTTGTTCCTGCTTGTATGTCCCTTGACCGTGTTCGCTCAGGAAGAGGCTGCGATTCCGCTGGAGCAGTTGATCCTGCAACAGCACTTCACGCAAAAAGAATTGGAGCGAACCCTCACCTTGCTCAAGGAAGAAGAGACGCAGACCTATCGGGATATCGCCCGAATCGATCTCGACCTGCAGCGTCAAAAGCTCGTGATCGAAGCGATGCAACGCCATGCCGGCGAGGTGGCACGGGCTTACTACACGGGGGAACGCGCCAATCTTTTGACTCTTCTGCTTCATGCTGAAAATTTCAATCAGCTATTAGTGATGGTCGATTTCTATCAGCTCTTGTACGAATACGACATGAATCGGCTCCAGGCGTATCATGACGAGCGCACGAAGCTTGCTGCCATGCAGACAGACAAGCACAACCGGCTGGCGCTGCTCCGCGATCTTCGCCAAAAATACGAGCAGCAGTTGGCAGAGATGCTCGCCATCCAGGCGGAAAAAGCGAAAAACGTGGAGAAGCTGGACGACCCGACTGCCGTGGAAGCATTGATGAATCACTTGGTTGATGACTGGGAAAAGCGCGGCTTGCCCGCTTTTCAGACGTTTTTTGGCATGCTGGCCAAGGTGATGGTGCAAGTGCCAGAGCTGGCCACCTTCGATCGCATCCAGTCGGACGGCCTGTTCAACCATACGCTGACGATCAAGCAAAGTGAATTCAACCAGTTTTTGATGGAAAAGGACGAGTTGTTCAAGCAGTCCCGCTTCACCTTTGAAGACAACAAGCTGATCGTGGAAGGCACCTACGACCATATGGAGCTTCGCCTTGTCGGCAGCTACGAGCTCGTCTCGCCCACCCAGTTGAAATTCCACATCAGCGAGCTGTACTTCGACGGCTTCGCGTTGCCGCAGGCGACAGTCGACGAGATGGAAAAAGCATACGACCTCGGCTTCTATCCCGAGCTGATCTCGCCCAACATCCAGGTGCAGGGCATCAGCCTGCAAAACGAAGAACTGAAACTTCAACTGAAGCTGAATCTGCCGTTCGGCTTCGGAAAGAAATAAGGCCAGCTACCGATTAGCTGGCTTTTGTTCTGGACACGGCCGTATTCACGTGAACCGGCATTTCCTTTTGCAGGCGCTTCATGTACTGAATCGCCTCTTTGGTCAAAGTCGGGTATGTTTCCCCGCGCGCAAGCCCTGCCAGCGTTTCCTCGACGGGATAGATGACGTAATGGCGCTTGTTGTTTTTGCGAAAAAAATGAACGTAGGTCGGAATAAGCTCCGCCTGCTCGATGCTCGCTTTGCCGAACTCGTCCTTGTGCAGGGTGAGCTTGAGAATCGCTCCTACATCCTTGTAATCCCAGCGCTGCGCCGAGATGAAGTTCCCGAGCGAATAGGCGATCAGCCCTGTATGCGCTGTGCCGTCCTCCCGCTTGACGGTCTTCCACTCATACGGCTGCACGACATGAGGATGAGCGCCCAAAATCAGATCGGCGCCGTACGTCAGGCACTGCTCCGCCACCCGGATTTGTTCCGCATTGGGCATCCGCTGATACTCGACTCCGAAATGCAGGGCCACGGCAATCAGATCCGCACCTTTTTCTTTCGCCCGGGCTATGTCTCGTTTCATCCGCTCCGGCGAAATCAGGTTGACGAGATACGGCTTCTCCGGCGGGATGGGGATTCCGTTCGTCCCGTACGTATAGGACAGCAGGGCGAGCGTAATTCCGTTCTTGCTCAACAGGAGCGGCTCGTTGCGTTCCTCGGCGCTGGCAAACGTCCCGGTGTGCAAGATTCCCGCCTGATCCAGATGGCGAATCGTTTGCAGCACGCCCTGCTCCTTCCGATCCATCGCGTGATTGTTCGCGGTCGTTACCGCGGTGAAGCCTGCTTCCTTCAATGCTTGCGCAAGCGATTCCGGCGAATTGAACCGGGGATATCCCGAATAGCGGGCTTGGCTGCCACTCATCGTCGTTTCCAGATTGCCGATTACCCAGTCTGCCTCTTGAAACAGCGGGGTGACGTACGGAAAAAACGGCTTGAAATCGTAGGTTTTGTCCATCGGGTTCCAGACGGCGTCCAGTTGCTCCTGATGAACCATGATATCCCCGACAGCGAGCAGCGAAAGGCGCTGTTCCGGAAAACGCGAAGGCGCTTCCTCCGGGGAAGGGGCAGGTGTACGTACATTTTTTGTGTCGGCAGTCTCGTCCTTCGGCGTCGGCGAGGGGGCGGGATCAGCCGGGGGCACATGCTGGACCGGAGCCCTGGAGGCTTGCTGATCCGGGGCGCCTGGCGGGACGCATCCGACCAGACTCATACAGCCGACCGCTGCCAGAATGACCCACTTGCTCCATACACCCTTCATAGCTACTAGCTCCTTTGTAACGATAAGGTACCTCCTACTTTTTCGCCGCCCCCCGCCAAAATCCTGTTCGCTTCGTTTTCGTCCGGACCGGGAAAGTCTTTACCGTAGCATGCCCGTTACAAACGGATTGTACGTTTTTTCGTAGTCAATCGTCGTCTTCGGGCCATGTCCGGGGTAGACGATGGTGTCGTCATCCAGCTCAAACAGCTTGTCTTGGATGCTGATCATCAGCGTCTCGTAATCGCCCCCCGGCAAATCGGTCCGGCCAATGCTCTGGGCAAACAGCACATCTCCGCCAAAGCAATGCTTGCCGATGACAAACGAGCAGCTTCCTGGCGAATGGCCCGGCGTGTGCAATACCTGGATGTCGAACCCGGCGAGCTGGAGCGTTTGCCCGTCAGCCAGCTCGTATTCGGCGCGCTCGCAGACGATCGGCTCAGGCAGCCCCCAGCGGCTGGAACCGTTGAGATCGGGATTGGTCAGCCACTCCTGCTCCAGCGGATGGATGTACACAGGCGCTTGGGTCAGTTCCCGCACCTGGTTCAGTCCCCCGATATGATCGAGGTGGGCGTGGGTCAAAAGAATCGCCACGACGTTTTTGTCGGCAAGGGCCTGCAAAAGCCGCGCTGGCTCCATGCCGGGGTCGATCACAATCGTCTCTTCTGTACGGGTGTTGGTCAGGACGTAGGCGTTTGTTTGAAAGCCTCCCAAGGCAAAGGATTGGATGGCAAGCTGTTGGTCGCTCATAGGAACCTCCCTGTTTTTTTGGTACGATAAGGAAAAACTTGCAGAAAAGGATGAAGCGCATGCGCCCTATGTACGGAATCGAGCTTGCGATCCCAGACGGGAAATATCCTGGCTTCTATGCTCAAGTCATACCGAAAATCGAGGACGCTGTCAATGTCTTTGAACGGGATCAGCTGCTTTTTATCGTCGAGAAGGAGACAGAAAAAGACAAGCTGGAGACGCTTTTGCAAACGTTCCGCTTGCCTGGTGACGTCTTCTCGCTGCTCTTGCTTCCAGAAGAAGCCGTAATCGCGGATTTGGACGCGATCGGGTTCGTCTCGCCGCGTGGCCACAGGTTTGTGTATAGAGAGCAGGTGGCGCTGTTTACGGTGGACAAGGCTTTTGGTACCCCAGCCGATCGCTGGGCGGCGGCTGAACAGTGGAAGGAGCATGTCAGCGGCACGATCGCGCAAACGGAGCAAAAAGAGCCGATCTACCTCATCGACAGCAGCTTGACGGAGCTCGCCCAAAGGATTGCCGACGCGTATTCGGTTCGCATACAGTGGCTGCACCAGACGTAGGCATCTCGCTGCGGACGCGGCAGGGGTGGTTCCCGTACGCACCGTCATTCCCGCGGGCCGCTTACCTTCTGCCGGGGACGATTTGGCGGATTGCCGTTATTCACGGTCTGCTTAAAGCCTTCCAAAATTTTTAGAACCGAAGCAAAAAACGGAGAGCCGAACACGGCAATAATGCCCCACAGCCAGGTTCCTACCTCCCACGGATTGTCCACGTAGGCAGAATCCGCCCCGGTCAAGATCAGCGCCGGGTCCAGACCGAGCATGCCAAAAATCGCGCCGGCCGCCACAACCGAAATAAGCAGATTGAAAAAACGTTTGTAATGCATCAGACGCGCCGCCTGATTGTGGTCCTCCAGGCAGTCTTCCTTCGGTTCATAGTCTGTGGACAAAAACGGAATAACCGATTTGAACGCTTCTGTCACACCGGCAGCTGCGCTGGACACGGCCGTCACATAGACAAAAAAGGCAATGGATGAATCCAAGGTGACCATGCTGTTCCCCCCTTGTTACAACGTATGCAGGGAGAAGGGCCGCTAGCCAAAATCGCTGCTTGTTTTTTTCCTTGGCTATACGATAATTAGGAGAGGATTGGAAAATGACGAGAGGTGATATCGCTATGCACAATGATTCATTTGTTTGGAATCAATACGATCTGATTCGCCGGCTGTTTTTGGAGTCCGTGTCCAAAACGACGGAGGAAGAAGCCGACATCGTTCCGACGGGCTTCCGTAACAACATTCGCTGGAATGTCGGCCATATTTTTCTCACCCAGGGTTACTTGCTGTTCGGTCCCACCGGAGTGGAATGTCCGCAGTCCTATGCGGCTCTGTTTAGCCCGGGGACGAAACCGGCCGATTGGCAAGGCGACATCCCGTCCCTGGAGACGCTCCACGCCCAGTTGACCGAGCAGCATGCGCGTATCAAGGAGCGTTTGCAAGGCCGCTTGAACGAGCCGCTCCCGAAGCCGTTTGAACTCGGGGACAAGGGAGTCATGCACACGTACGGCGAAATGATGGTCTTCACCTTGTTCCACGAAGGCATGCACTTTAGCGCCATCTCTTCCTTGCGCAAAGCGATTGCCGCCGCCAAAGCCTAGCCTCTTTCGCTTGCAGCAGCCCAAAAAGCGAAACCGCTCCCAAATAGGGAGCGGTCCTTTGTCGAGCCCGATTGCGTATGGGGTTTTACCGGTTATTCTCTTTGGCACTTCAACCTCCATGAAAGAGATAGGTTACCCAAGGAATCGGTTACTGTCCATCCGACTTTCGTCGACTGCTTGTTCATGGTTATCCACGGATCTTCGCCTCCTGCAAGGCATTTCGCCGTTTCTGTTCATGAATCGTCGGGCTCGACACCTCTATTATGGCCAGGCAGCCGGTTCTCATACACGCTTTTTACAACAAATCGGCGGCCAGTTGGGCAAGCACGCTCCGCTCGCCTTTTTCCAGGCGAATGTGCCCGGCCAGCTTCTGATCCTTGAACACCTCGACCACGTACGTCAGACCGTTGTTGCTTTCGTCCAGGTACGGATGGTCGATTTGCTCCGGGTCTCCCATCAGGACGATTTTCGAGCCGTCCCCTACCCGCGTCAGAATCGTTTTCACCTCATGCTTCGTCAAGTTTTGCGCCTCGTCAATAATGATGAATTGCCCCGGAATGGAACGACCGCGAATATAGGTCAAGGCTTCTACTTGCAGGCTGCCCATCCCCGCCAAAATTTTATCGAGATCCCCTGGTCGCTTCGTATTGAACAAATATTCCAGATTATCATAAATCGGTTGCATCCACGGCCGCAATTTCTCTTCTTTCTCGCCGGGCAAATAGCCGATGTCTTTTCCTAAAGGAACGATAGGTCTTGCCACTAACAGTTTTTTGTACTTTTGCTGGTCTTCGATCTGCAACAATCCTGCTGCCAGCGCCAGCAACGTCTTCCCTGTCCCCGCCTTGCCCGTCATGGTCACCAGCGGGATATCGTCTCGCAGCAAAAGCTCGGTTGCCATCCGTTGCTGCACGTTTCGGGCCCGGATGCCCCAAATCGGATCGTCGTCTGAAACAAGCATTTCCAACATTTTTCCATCGGGGTCCACTTTTCCGATGGCAGAAATGGACGGGTTGCATTCGTCCTTCAGCACGAGAAACTGATGCGGATAAAAGCGATAGCGAGGGAAACAGGAGGCCAGTTGCAGCCTTCTCGTCGCGTAGTACGTTTTGATGATCTCCGAGGCGACCATCATTTTCTGATAGCCCGTGTAGATACTGGAAAATTCCCCCACCACACGATCGGAGAGAAAATCTTCTGCCGAAATGTTCAAAGCATCTGCCTTCACACGCATGAGCGCATCCTTGCTCACCAAAATGACGGGTCTGGGCTGTGGGGATTGGTTCTCCTCCTCCTGCAGGTTAAGGGCGACCGCCAAAATGCGGTTGTCGTTGGTCATTTCCGTAAATTGCTTTTGCAGTTGGTGAAGCGAGGAATGGTTCAGCTCCACCCGAAAGAGCCCGCCTGTCTCCAGGGTAATGCCTTTGTGCAAGTGACCCAGCTCACGAAAACTGTCAAAGAGCCGCGATACGTACCGTGCGTTGCGGCCAATTTCATCCATGTACCGCTTTTTGGAATCGATTTCTTCCAACACCACAGCGGGTATGACAATTTCGTTGTCAGCGAAAGAGAACATCGCCCGTGGATCTTGCAGGAGTACGTTGGTGTCCAGTACGTAGATTTTCTTCAAAATCTCGCCTCCTATTACCCTTCTTCTATACGGTATGCAATTTTTGGAGGGATGCTCAATTGTGGCGACGTGATGTACTACAGTCTATGTTCTGTCGGACAGAGATAGACGGCCCTTTGGCAGAATGAATTGGGGATGGGGGGACAAAATACAGGTAACCTGCCCTCCACTCAAGGAGGCATTACGGGAAAGGGAGAATGCGTGTGAAACGGATAATCGTCGGTTGCCTAGGCGCCAGCCTGCTTTTTTCAGGGTGCATGTCTAACAACAAGCCGCCAGCCAACCAGGCTGCGCCACAGCCCAACCAGCAAGTGCCTCATACCCAGCGCGTCCAGCAAACGGCCCCGGGACCTTCTTACAACCAATCTTCGCAAGCGACAGCCGATCGGCTTGTGCAATTGGCTACCCGCGTGAAAAAGGTCAACGGAGCGACAGCGGTCGTCCTCGGCAAGATCGCCGTCGTCGGGATCGATGTGGACGCCCATCTCGATCGGCCAGAGGTCGGCGTCATCAAGTACTCCGTTGCCGAAGCGATGAAAGAAGACCCGCAGGGCGCAAATGCGATCGTGACAGCCGATCCGGACATCGTCCAGCGGCTGAGGGAAATGGCTGCGGACATCCGGCGGGGCCACCCGATCTCGGGCTTTGCCGAGGAGTTGGCCGATATCGTCGGCCGCATCATTCCACAGCTGCCGCGCGACGTAAGGCAGCGGGAGGAAACGCCCTCGCAGGAAAATGAACAGCGCATCAATCAAAACGGCCGCTCTCTGCCGCAAGGAAACGACAAGATCAACGCAAACCGTACAGGCACCCCATAAACTCATAAAGAAAAGGAGGCATTCGCCTCGGGAGATTACGCCCGGGAAAATGCCTCTTTTTGCGTTGGGGCAGACTTCAGGGGCGGCAGCGCATCCAGTGCCTGCTTCAAGTCCGCCAGCAAGTCGTCCACGTCTTCCAGCCCTGCGGACAGCCGAATCAGGCCATCGGTGATACCGCGTGCTTCCCGCTCCGCCGCTGGCATCGCTGCATGCGACATCGTCACGGGATACGACAAAATCGTCTCGACCGCTCCCAGGCTCACCGCCACGATCGGCAGCTTCACCCGATCAAACAACGCCTTGGCCCGTTCGCGGCTCCCCACATCGAAGGACAGCACCGCGCCGTGACCGCTTGCTTGCCGTTTTTGGACGAGATGTCCCGGATGGTCAGCCAGCCCCGTATAGTACACGCGGTTCACGCCCGGGTGCGCTGACAGCCACTCCGCTAAAATTCCGGCTGATTTGGTGCTGACATCCAGCCGTGCCTTGAGCGTTTTCAACCCGCGCATCACCAGCCAGCAGTCCTGCACGCCAAGGATCGCGCCCATGCCGTTCTGAATCAGGTAAAGCTGCTCGCCGAGCGCGGCATCGCGCGTCACGGCCAGGCCCGCCACAACGTCGCTGTGCCCTCCAATAAACTTGGTCGCGCTGTGAATGACGACATCCGCTCCCAGCTCCAGCGGCCGCTGATAGTACGGCGTCAAAAACGTATTGTCGACAATCACGAGCAGCCCGTGCTCCTTGGCAACGGCGGACACCGCTGCGATATCGGTCACTTTCAGCGTCGGATTGGACGGCGTTTCGAGATACACCCCTTTGGTAGCCGGCGTAATCGCCTCGCGCACGGCCTCTGTGCGCGTGGCATCGACAAACGTAACGGAAATGCCCATTCTCGACAACACGCGGGTCAAAAAACGAAAGGTGCCGCCGTACACATCCTCCGCGACTACGATATGGTCGCCGGCCGAAAAGAGCATGAACACGCTGGAGATGGCCGCCATGCCGGAGGAGAAGGCAAAGCCGCGGGCGCCGCCTTCGAGAGCGGCAATCGCTTCCTCCAGGGCGTGCCTGGTCGGATTGCCGGAACGGGCGTAGTCATAAGCGCCTGGCTGGTCGAGGTCAAACTGGTGAAACGTGGATGCCTGGTAGATCGGAACCGACGACGCACCTGTAACCGGATCGATGCAGGCTGAGCCGTGAAGCAGCTTCGTTGCGAAGTTCATCGGACAGCCCCCCCAACAACGGCAAGGCTCGCGTCCAGCGCTTGAAACAGATCCGCGATCAAGTCTTCCGGATGCTCAATCCCTACCGACAGTCTCAGCAATCGGTCACACACGCCGACGTATTCTCTCACTTCCAGCGGCATGTCAGCGTGGGTCTGTGTCGCCGGATACGTACACAACGACTCGACGCCACCAAGGCTTTCCGCAAAAGAGACGAGACGCAAATGTTGCAAAAACAAGCCCACCTGCTCCGCAGACCGGACCCGAAAGGAAACCATCCCGCTAAAACCGCTTGCCTGACTCGCCTGGATCGCATGCCCGGGATGCTCTTCCAGTCCAGGGTAGAATACTTCGGAGACAGCCGGATGCTCCTGCAGCTTTTTCGCCACAGCCAGCGCGTTTGCCTGATGTCTTTCCATGCGCAGCGCCAATGTCTTCATGCCGCGTACCAACAGCCAGCTGTCTTGCGGGCCCAATACCGCGCCAATGGAATTGTGCAAAAACCGGATTTTTTCCGACAACTCCTCTCCTTTTGTCACGATCAGTCCGGCCAGCACATCGTTGTGGCCGCCCAGGTACTTCGTCGCGCTGTGCAGCACGATATCTGCGCCAAGCTCCAGCGGGCGTTGACAATACGGGGTCATGAACGTATTGTCGACAATCGTCAAAAGTCCATGCCGCTTTGCCAGCTCGGTGATTTGGCGAATATCGGTAATCTGCATGAGCGGGTTCGTCGGCGTCTCGACGAAGATCGCCTTTGTCTCGGCCCGCAGCGCGTTTTGCACCGCTTCCAGGTCGCGCAGGTCTACGTAGGTAAAAGACAGGCCGTAGCGGGAAAGCACCTGCTCGAACAAGCGATACGTCCCTCCGTACAAATCGAGCGACACAAGGAGATGGTCCCCCTGGGAAAACAATCCCATCACCGTATGGACCGCCGCCATTCCCGATGCGCAGGCAAAGCCGGCATCGCCTGATTCCGCCTCGGCAATCGCTTCTTCCAATACGGCACGGGTCGGATTTGCCGTACGTGTATAATCATAGCCTGTGCTCTGCCCCAATGCCGGGTGGCGGTATGCGGTGGCATAGTAGACAGGAAAGCTGATCGCTCCCGTTTTCTCTTCTCTGCCTACGCCTGCCTGAACTAATTTGGTTTCCAATCTCATACGCAACTCTCTCCCTCCCATGATGTGCGAGGGGCATGAAAAAAAGCCCCCTTTTCTCTGAAAGAAGGCTTTGTTTACGTCACCGTAAGCAAGACCTTCTCATCTTTCAGAGTTACATAACTCTGCAGGAATTAGCACCATTATCTCCCCGTATGAACGAACATACGGTTGATTGGTTGCCGGGCATCATCGGGCCAGTCCCTCCGCCTCTCTGGATAAGAAGTTTTGCTATTCAATTTGAATGACCTAATACTAAAGGATACGACGGTTTCTTGTCAACAGGATTTTCCATTATTGTGCAGAAGTCCGGATCAGGCGTTTTTCAGCGCGGTCATGACCTGATTGTCCAGCTTTGCGGCCGCATTTTTGTCGTACGTCTTTTCGTACTGCGGCTCTACGGAAATGCGCGAGCCGTAAAACATCACGTCCCGGACGGAGTCGATGGCAATCTCCACCACCGCCAGCTTCAGCGGAACGCCCTCCAGCCGCTCGGCTTTGAGCGCCGCGCGTCCGTTGATCGCAAAAGAGGAGCCAGCGCCGATCAGATGCAGAACGACCTGCGGCTCTTTGGCAATATTGGCGAGTATGCGCGAGCGGGTATCCACGGCAAAGCGGATGAGTCCGTTGTTCACCGCATATGTCCAGGACAAGGAACTGAGCGATGGCGCCCCTGTCTCGTGATCGACTGTGCCCAGTGTGACAAATCGCTCTTTTTGCAGGAGCGCGAACAGTTCTTCTGACAAGGTTTGGGATACGGTTTCAGCCATTCGGATGCCTCCTCGTAAACGTATGTACGTCTATTGTACCCTTCCTGTCTGACATTAGGCAAACGTTTCCTCCCCACCTTGCTTCTGCCTGTTTTTTTCCCTAAACTGGTAGATAACCCATGGAATCGGATAAGGAGGTTGGAAAAAGTGGCACCTACGCCTACAGATCGGCTGATGCAGCAAATCGACCAGGTCCTCCAGGAGTTGCAGGAAGTGCGGAAACTGAACGCGCGCATGGATAAAATCGCCCTGTTTCTGGAAGATATCCGGCTCGCAGACGTGATTCAAAACTACACTGCCCCGCGCAAGCTGCTCTGGATCAATTTCCTCGCAGGACTTGCCCGGGGTCTTGGCTTGACGATTGGAACAGCGATCATTCTCACGTTGCTCGGCTCGCTGTTGACTCAGTTTCTTTCGATCCCGATTCTCGGCGATTACATCCGCCAGCTGGTCGAGTATGTACAGACCTACAAGCAGCCGTAACTGCGCCTACTTGCCGCTTCTTTTGACGCGGTCCTCGTCATCGTCGTCGTCGCGATCGTCGTCACGGTCCCCCTCCCATTTGCCCTCGTGCTTTTTCCAGTAGCCGTAGGCTTTTCCATGGGGTTGGTTGTGGCTGTCCTTTTCCTTGTTGTCCCTGCCGCCATCCTTCTTTGGCGCATGGGTGATTTTCGTATGCAGCGCGATGTCTGCCTGTTTCACCAGCTTGCCTTTCGCATACAGCTCCAGACGGACGGTTTGGGCTGCCAGCGCACGGCTTTTATCGGAGAACGTCAGGCTGTATTCGCCTTTGTCGTTCGGCTTGATCTGCTTTTTCTTGCCGTCCGGGGTGACAACGACAAGCTTTTCGTCTTGTTTCGCATCCAAGCCCTTGACGGTGCCTTTGAGCTGAATCGCCTTTTTCTTCGGGTCGTACACCGCCGTTCCGGCAATGGCATAAGCCGCGCCAGGATCTTTGTCCGGTACGTTAATGACATCCACCGCGATCGTGTCGGCGTCGACTTTTTTCCCGTCTGCATATACCTCGATCAGCGCTTCGCCGCTCGCAGCCTTTGCCTTCACGTCCTTGACCGTCACGCTGAAGCTGTCTACGCCGTCCCACAGCTGCTTCGGCTTCGCCTCTGCTTGCGTACCGTTGTAGGAGACGACAACCTTGTCCGCTCCGCTTTTGACGACACCCTTTACCTGCCACTCGGCTTTTTTGGCATCGTACACCGAAAAGGCATAGATCAGCCTGTCTTTCTCTTCTTCAGCCTGCGGGATGAGCTTGACTTTTTCACTGTCCGCCAACAGACGGCCCGCATACGCCTGCACGGTTACATATTGCACGGAAGTCGATTGGGGCGTGGTGAAGCTGACGGTAAAAGATCGCTCGCTTGTCGGCACTGCCTCGATGCTGTCGCCGTTCGGCTTGGTGATGACAACCTTGGTCACGTCCGGCGTCACGATGCCTTTGATGTACACCTTTCCGTTCTCGGTTTGGGCGCTCACGCTGACCAGTTTCTCATCCGCCTGGGCGGGGCGAACCTCCAGCCAGATGTCGTCGTAATAGTCGCGATACACGCGCTCCCACTCCGTCTTGTTCGTTTCCATGTAGGTTTGCAGCTTGGTATTCAACTGGGTGGGTTCTACAATCAGGTACAAATGGTCGGCCTGGTTTTTCAGCAGCATGTTCAACGTGGCCGGATCGTTTTTGGCAAGCTGTTTCAGGTGATATCGGGTAACCTGCTTGCCTTCGTCGTTCATCACAACCTTGATCGCTGGCGCGTCGTTTGAACTGGCATCTGCAAAAATCGGGGTCAGGCAGCCGAGGAGTCCTGCCGCCGCAACCACCGCCAATACGGGCTTGTTCATGATCTTTTTCATTGGTGTCTCCCCCCTTGTATGTTTGCCACTCAGCCCTTGTCTCCTGCGGGCACCCATACAGACGAAACGATTTTTGCAAAAGTTGCACGGCGACCGAAAACACGTCTTCCTACCCACGAAAGCACGCTCTCCCGACAAAAAAAGACCCTCTCCGCCGCCGAACGAATCGGAGTCGGAAAGAGTCTTTTTTCACGTATTCCCTAGTTGTATTTCGGTTCGTTTTCAATCGCGACCAGCAACGACTCGACGGTTTCAGCCGGATATCTGCTTTCGAGCGGGGGTGCCGTTTCCTGCTTGGCGGAAAGGACGTACCAGCCGCCCTCCCGGCGATACGCAAGCTCGCTCAGCCCGTGGTCCTCCTGCAGCAGCTGCAAGAAAAACGCCGCCGTCTCCCCGGCCGACAGATCGTCCGGTCTCGCATCGGCCACCACTTGAATTTGCAGCCAGTTAAAGAGGGCATCATCACGTTTCACCAGGGCCGCCTCCCTTTCGTTCCGCTTGCTCCGGTTTGATTCTCAGCTTGACGATGACCAGAATGACAATCGCGACCAGCATGGCGCTCTTCACCGGGAGCTGCACGTCCAAAATGGCAAAGATCAGCGCCCCGACGAACAGGAGGAGGTACAGGAGCAAGGTTTTCAGGATCGGCATGCGAATCACCGTCGCAAATCCCAGGTAGTAGACGATAATTAATTGCACAAACAAAATCCAGGCCCGATTCTGGTCCGCCCACAGTCGAAAGCTGTCGTAGGCGCTCAGTTGATCCGGATTGGCCGGTACATAGGTGGAAGCAAGCTGTATCCAGTCCATTACATATCTCTCCTGTAAGGCAAAAGTCCGCGTCCTCTCACAGCAACGGGAAGGACCCGCGTTTTTGTATGTATCTTTTTTACTTTATCAGGTGATGGAATTCCTGTCAAAAAGGAGTAGCCTGCACTTGGCGCCTCGAACATGCTAGCCTGCCTTTTCGCGGACATGCTATGATGAGAGAGTCGCACACTTAGAAAAAGGTGGGAAAAACATGAGCCTGTACGATATTTCTGTCAAGACGATTTCCGGAGAAGAACAGACGCTTGCCGCATACAAAGGACGCGTCCTGTTGATCGTCAACACGGCCAGCCAGTGCGGATTGACGCCGCAGTACAAAGGCTTGCAGGAGCTGTACACGCGCTACGCGGACAAAGACTTCAGTGTTCTCGGCTTTCCGTGCAACCAGTTTGCCGCGCAAGAGCCTGGCAGCGAAGAGGAGATTGCGGCGTTCTGCGATCGCAACTACGGCGTGACCTTCCCGTTGTTTGCCAAAATCGACGTAAACGGCCCGACTGCCCATCCTCTGTACCAGTACCTGAAAGCCAACGCTCCGGAAGGCCAGGGGGAAGAGATCGAATGGAACTTCGCCAAATTCCTCGTGGACAAAGAGGGCCGCGTCGTCAAGCGCATCGGCGCCCGCGTCCAGCCGGAAGACGTGGCGGCTGACATCGAGCGCCTCTTGTAAAATTTGGATCACTCACCAACCAAAAAGCCGCTTTGCCCTCCGACGAAGGACAAAGCGGCTTTGATCGTTTCTCGCCAGGCGCTGTGCACTGACGCTTACGCTTGCGGCTGTGCTTCCCAGCGCTTTTGCTTTTCGTAGCGCTCGCGATCCGATTTGTTCAAATACTTTTTGCGCAGACGGACGGATTGTGGCGTAACTTCGCACAACTCGTCGTCGTTCAAATACTCCAGTGCCTCTTCCAGCGTCAAAAGGCGAGGCGTCTTCATTTTCACCGTCTCGTCCTTCGTTGCGGAGCGGACGTTTGTCGCGTGCTTCTCTTTGCACACGTTGACGGTCAAGTCGTTGTCGCGGTTGTGCTCGCCCACGATCATGCCTTCATAGACTTCCGTCCCCGGCGTAATGAACATGGTGCCGCGATCCTCGACAGACATCAGCCCGTACGTAGTGGCGGTCCCGGTCTCGTGGGAAATCAGCACGCCTGCATGACGTCCGCCCACAGCGCCCTGCACGAGCGGACGATAGCTGTCAAAGGAATGGTTGAGAATGCCGTATCCGCGCGTGATCGTCAAGAACTCCGTGCGGTAGCCGATCAGTCCGCGGGAAGGAATGATGAACTCCAGGCGCACCTGGCCAAAGCCATTATTTATCATGTTGACCATCTCGGCCTTGCGTTGGCCCAGCGTCTCCATGACAGCTCCGGTGTATTCTTCCGGCACGTCGATGACGAGGAACTCGGCCGGCTCCATTTTTTGGCCGTCGATCATCCGCACGATCACCTCCGGCTTGGACACAGCCAGCTCGAAGCCTTCGCGGCGCATGTTCTCCACCAGGATGGACAGATGCAATTCACCGCGTCCCGATACAATAAACGCATCCGGTGAATCGGTTTCCTCCACCCGAAGAGACACATCTGTCTCCAGCTCAGCCATCAGGCGATCGCGAAGCTTGCGGGAGGTGACGTGTTTTCCTTCGCGGCCTGCAAACGGGCTGTTGTTCACCAAAAACGTCATTTGCAGCGTCGGCTCGTCGATTTTCAGCAGAGGCAGCGCATCCGGGTGATCGACATGGCAAACGGTCTCGCCTACGTTGATATCGTCAATCCCGGCGATCGCCACAATGTCTCCTGCTCGCGCCGTTTTTTGTTCCACGCGCTGCAAGCCGGAGAAGCCGAACAGCTTTTGAATCCGCGCTTTTTTCACTTCGCCGTTGCGCGTGGTGACCGATACCATTTCATTTACATTCATGGTTCCGCGATAAATGCGGCCAATCCCGATACGACCCAAAAAGTCGTTATAATCCAGCATGGTTACTTGCATTTGGAGTGGTGCGTTTTCATCGGCATCAGGTGCAGGCATGTGTTCGACAATGGTGTCGAAAAGCGGACGAAGATCGCCTTCCAGTTTATCCGGCGCCAATCCGGCGATGCCCTGGAGACCGGAAGCGTAAACGATTGGGAAGTCCAGCTGCTCTTCCGTTGCATCCAGGTCGATAAACAGGTCGTATACTTCGTTGATGACTTCTTGAGGACGTGCGTTGTCGCGGTCTACCTTGTTCACGACAACAATCGGGGTAACTTTTGCTTCGAGCGCCTTTTTCAGGACGAAACGCGTTTGTGGCATACAGCCTTCAAATGCGTCGACAATCAAAAGGACGCCGTCCACCATGCTCATGATCCGTTCTACCTCGCCGCCGAAGTCGGCATGGCCTGGCGTATCCAAAATGTTGATGGTGAACTCTTTGTATTTGACGGACGTGGTTTTCGCCAAGATGGTAATTCCGCGTTCCCGCTCCAGGTCGTTGGAGTCCATCATTCTCTCCTCGATCTGCTGGTTGCTGCGGAATGTGCCCGATTGGATCAAAAGCTTGTCAACCAACGTTGTTTTTCCATGGTCAACGTGGGCGATGATGGCAATGTTGCGTATGTCAAGACGCTTCATGTGAACCTCCTCTGTTATGCATACCTTCCATATTAACAGGTCGTGAAACACCGCACAATGGGCATTTTTACTTCGGAACACTTCCGGATTGGCGTGAGCGACAATCGCCATACTAAAGGCAGGAGGTGGTCTGCCATGAGGAAAAACGGGCCAAGCTATTTCATCGGTTTGTTCTTGATTGCAGCAACAGCTGTCGGGTGCGCGTCTTCAGGCGCAGGACCTGACGCGGGGGCACAAACGCAAAGCAGCTCGCATCCCCAAACGCCGCTGACGCGCACAAGCATCGGTCACGACTTCAACGCCTATACGCACGGACAAAGCGTCCGCAACCCCCTCAAAGGGTACACCTCAACCGGCTTCCAGCAAGATTTGGCCGAGCAGCTGACAAAAGCGGCCGATGATGTTCCGGGCGTCGATCGGGCTACCGTGGTCGTTAACGGCCAGGACGCCGTCATCGGCATTCGCGTGCGCGACAATCTGGGCGAGCCGCAGGCAAACGTCATCGAGCAGCAGGTCTACTCTGCTTGCCGGGCGGTCTCGCCGACCTTGCGCATGCAGGTTTCGTCCGACCAGGCCGTGTTTGAGCGTGTGCGTGCGATCAACGCGCGGCTTTACGAGGACGCGACGCAACGCGCCAATGAGAGTATGCACGGACGCAGCGCGGCAGAGCAAAAAACAAGCACCGCCTCGACCGAATTCACCAGACTTCTGCACGATCTGCGCACGGCGCTCCAGCAGCCGCCGCGGTCATGATCGGGGACGTCTGTCACGTAAAAGAGGTGCGGACATGTCTCCCGCACCTCTTGAATCCTCTTTTCGATTGTTACTTGGTCACAACTTCCGCTACTTTGATTTCTGGCTCTACCACTTGGAGTTCACCCGTTCCGCGAACCAGTTTCTTCGCGTAGGTTTTCTCCGGCTTCAGCACAGACACCAAGTAGTCGATGGCAACTTGCGGATCGACTGTCTCGCCACAAGTGTAGCAATCCAGAGCGGCAAAACCGCGCTCAGGATACGTATGAATGGACAGGTGGCTTTCCGAGAGAAGAACCAGTACGGTAGCACCCTGAGGAGAAAACTGCTTCGCTTGCACGCTCAGCACTGTAGCTCCGCATGCCTCGGCAGCTTCAATCATTTCCTTTTTCAAAAATTCTGCGTCGTTCAACAAGTCAAACTGAACTCCCCATGTGTCAACGGCAACGTGTCTTCCGAAAGTCGAGTATTCCATCTTTCGGTTCCCCCTTCCTAGCAAGTGTAATGTTAAACATCGCTAGGACCTGCGTCATTCACTAACGGGGGCGGTTTCCCTCTTGTTATCCACCCTTTGAAGTGAATCCTGGTTCCTAATCCTGTTTCCAACGAAAACAACAATACCATGTATGTGCCTACTTTGACAATACCCTTTTTTTAAGAAAGTCCATGAAAAAAACGGGCACCGTCGGGCACCCGTTTTTTCTTGCGTATTTACACTTCTAATTCAAACAGCCGCTGCGACAACATCCCTAAACGCGTATCGATGACGGGAAGCTTCTCCGGGGCAGCTTCCTTTGCCCAGTTGCGCAAATCCAGCCAGCGATCCGTTTCCTGACGCAAGGACTCAATCTCTCTTTCGCTGCCTTCTTGCTGGAACAGTGCTTCCAGCTCGCTGGCGATATGTAGAGAGGTATCTTCAAAGACAGACGTCTCCTCGTCCCCCGACAGCTCCCGGATGCTCACGACCGATCCTTGATCGTAGTGGTACACCATCGTGAAGCCTTCGTAAATTCTGTGGACGATTCCGTAGCCCCGAAACGTTTTCATCGCTTTTCTCATCGCATTCGCCAGCTGCCGATCCCGGATGAGATAGGAGCTGTCGCACGAGTAGCGATTGCCGACGCGGCAGAAGCTCAGTTGGATTTCGCCGTTATGGTCAGTCAGGATCACGTCGCGGTCGCCGTTGTCGCATACTTTGACGTCAACTGAAATGTGTTCATTGGTGAAGAGCGAGACGAATTGGTTCAGCTCCTCTTCATTCACCGTAAAATAGGCCTTGGCGTAGTTGGTTGCTAAACGCTGTGCCATAAATATCTCCTCAATTCTTTTGGTTTCCGTGGGCCAGTTACGACCAAACTGTGTCCAAATGTAGAGGAGATACGCTAAGTGTCAACGAAGGAACGCTGTAGAACCTGGCCTTGCCCCGCGAATCGAAAGTCGATTTGGGTAATGAAGGCGGATCACCTACTTTTTGTTTTTCCGAAAAAAGCCATCCTTGACACCTTTATTATACAACAGCAGTCCGTAAAAGTCTTGATGAAAAAGCAGAAGAATTTGCACAAAAACACCGAATATCCGAAGCAGGACGCAGGGAGACGGAATGATCTCCCTGATTCATTCATATGCTTGCGGTTTCAAAAGAATTCACCGCGAGTCAGACAGCGGAATGGGACGTCATCGCCTTTTTGATGGCAGCCTGTTCTTCTTCGGACAAGTGGTAAGTGGATGTTCCCGCTTCAATCGGTTTGGCGTACACACGCGATTCTTCCCGACCGAAAATACTGGTAATCACCACACCGTTTTGGGCGTCATCCAGCATCGCCAAAGAAAAGCTGAGATCGCTGCCGACATCCCCGAAGGCGTTGTAGCGAATGACGGCCACCTTGCCGCACTGGGCTGCGATCCGCTGCGATAGACGATTGAGCGTAAACTGCTGATCGTTTTGCAGCTTTTTGACTTCATCCACCTGATCCAGCAGTCTGTGCAAGCCCTCCTCCAGGTTGGCTCCTCCGGTACCTGTCATCAGTCGGTTGATCGACTTGCGCAGGCGACTGATGCGAACCGATTGCAGGATGACGACGAAGAGCAAAATCAGAGTCAGCGCGATTGTCCCCACAAGCAAAATGGTGACAGGGGGAATGGGAGATAGGAATGGTTCCAAAGCATTTTCTTCCTTTCTGGTACATGCGTTGCAATAGGCAGTCAGAGCCTTCTCTATTGTAACTCCGCTTCGCCGCCCGTTCAAATAAAGTCTTCGGCAAATCGGAAATACGAAAATTTGCGCAACCAAAAAAAGCGACACCCTCATGGTTGAGATGTCGCTTTTTTCATTCCGTATGTCTATGTGTCAAGCTCATCGTCCTATCGTTATCCTCCAGTCTACCTACGCTTCCAATAGCAGCATTTCTCGACGAAGTCCTTGTAACACTTCCATGGATTTTTTTATTTGGGCCTGATCTTCTGCCTTTATCGCATCAAACAACGTCGCCAATTCATAATCGAGCTCCAAACGCAAAACCGGAATACGTTCCTCAGCGTCACGCCGTTTCAAGGCGGCAATCACTTGGTCCATCGTCACATTGCAGAATTTTTCGTAGATCATTTTTTTCTCAGCTCCTTTAATTTCCACTATTCTGACGACTTCACCGTACTGAACGTGCTTCATCAAGATGCAATCCTCTAACTTGACCTTGATGATGGCGTGCCCTTTTGCTTGTTCTACGAAGTGGTACAGCACCAGCGCCACTCGCGAGTCGTGTATGGGAACGCCTGCCACTTGCAGCTTGTAAGACCCGTTTAATCGCTGCATTTTCCAGTCGGAAAGGCCGTCTGTGGTGTTCACGAGGAGGTGAAACTGCTCGGGCGACTCCTTCCACGTGACGCTCACCCCCGCTTCAACCAGGGCCTGCACCATCGCGTGCAATGTCTTGCGATCAAACCAAACCGCCAGATTGTCATACTCCAATTCCACGCCGAGATTCATCCAGGCCCCTCCCGTTGACAGAATACTCAGATTTCATTTTGGCTGTAAGGGAGTGAGTGGTATATCATATTATTCACGCTTCCGTTTTGCTATTCGTATCCCGGCAAGTATTTTTTTCCTGCGTGGTATGATATCATATGGAGGATTTCAAGCTCCCTTGACAAGGACGTTCGCCCTTTTCTTTTGCGTGACTTTCGATCATGGATAAATGAGGTGTTTGTTTCATGACTGCGTTTTCCGGCTTTCGCCCAGAAGATTTTGATGTGTTTGCGGTTGAGGGACTCGATCAGCGAATGGACGCGATCAAGACCGTGATTCGCCCCAAACTTGAAGCGCTTGGTCACTATTTTGCGCCCGTTTTGTCAGCCGCCACCGGCGATGAGATGTTTTACCATGTAGCCAAGCATGCCCGCCGCACCGTGAATCCGCCTTCCGATACGTGGGTGGCCTGGGCCCCTGACAAACGCGGGTACAAAAAGCATCCGCATTTTCAAATCGGCCTGTGGCAAACGCACTTGTTTGTCTGGTATGCCGTCATTTACGAAGCCCCGGCCAAGGCCCAGATCAGTCAGTCCTTCAGCGCGCATCTGGACGAAATCATGAGGCTGGTGCCCGCTCATTTTCACTGGTCCCCGGATCACACCTTGCCCGCCAGCACTTCCCAGGCTGAACTGGGCAAAGCCGGTGTGCAAAAGCTGGTGGACAGGCTGGCGCAGGTCAAAAAAGCGGAACTGCTCTGTGGCTTGACCATTGATCGTCGCGATCCGGTGCTTGCTGACCCGCAGGCGCTCTTGGGACGACTCGAAAACACGTTTGCCGTTCTCAGCAAGCTGTACACAATCGGTGCAATGGGTCGGTAAGCTTTTGGTTATCGCCTCCCTGACATTTGATAAAAATATATGCAAAAGAACAGGTCCGCTTTCTTGAAAAGCCTTTGCCTGTTCTTTTGTTTTTTTGCCTGCCGGCCACAGGCGGCGGCATCCGCGGGGAAAAGGAACGCCTTCCCTTTTAGCCGCGAATTCCATTCAACCGCTGAAGGCCGCTTTCCGCCTCCCGAAACATCCGTTCGAACAGCTCCTGGACGGAAGGGATGTCCTCGATCAGGCCGATGACCTGCCCTGCCCAGCCGAAGCCGCGCTCCTGGTCGCCCTCGTAGATGAAAGCGCGGTTCTTCTCACCGCTGATGAAGTTTTTCAGTTCTTCATAACCTGCTCCTTCTTTTTCCAACTGCAAAATGCGATCAGAGCCTGGCGTGCGTACAACCCTTGCTGGCGCTCCCAGCGTTCTTTTGATGACGGCGGTATCTTGCTCGGTTCCATTCAGCAGAGCCTGCTTGTACGCCTCATGGGCATGCACGCACTCCTGTGTGGCGATGAACCGGGTGCCCATTTCCACGCCTTCCGCGCCCAGCGCGAGAGCGGCCAGAAGTCCGCGTCCGTCGCCAATCCCGCCACTGGCCAGCACCGGGATGCGGACGGAGTCGACGACGCGCGGAATGAGCACAAACGTCCCGATATCGTCCCGTCCAAGATGGCCTCCGCCCTCCTGCCCGACGGCCATGACGGCGTCTGCCCCGATCGCCTCCGCTTTTTGCGCTTGCCGCACGGATGCGACCAGCACCAGCTTTTTGATCGGATGGCCGTCGAGCCGACGCAGGAGCGGCTCGGGATTGCCTCCGGTCACGGAGATGGCCGCTACTTTCTCTTCGATGGCGACCTCCAGCGCTTCTTCATACGGCCTGTTGTATTGCCCGATCGCAAAATTGACGCCAAACGGCTTGTCTGTAAGCTCGCGCACCTTGCGAATTTCTTTGCGCAGCGCTTCCGCGGACGGCAGCGACATCGCCGTGACCTGTCCCAGCCCGCCTGCGTTTGACACAGCAGCGGCCAACTCCGCGTATGCTAGATAGGCCAATCCGCCCTGAACCACCGGATAGTTGATTTGCAACAGCTCGGTTACTCTTGTTTTCATCTCCATCACCCCATTTTTGTTAAGCTTCTCGCCAGGCAGGGAAAACTCCTGCCGCCACACGCGAATATGAATAAAAATTCGCTTGCTTTCCCCCCCTATTTTGCTATACTCAATTTGTTTGTTTTATCCCCTTTATTCTTGATTCGTAAAGCGAGGCGATCGTAGTGAGACAAATGAAAACTCCTTTGTTCAGCGGGTTGTTGGAGCACGCCAACCGGAACCCGATTCCATTTCACATTCCGGGCCATAAGAAGGGGATGGGCATGCATCCGGCATTTCGCGAGTTCATCGGGGAGAATGCTCTCTCGATAGACCTCATTAACATTGCGCCGCTGGATGACCTGCATCATCCGAAGGCAATGATTAAAGAAGCACAGGAATTGGCAGCCGAAGCGTTCGGCGCTGACCATACATTTTTCTCCGTCCAGGGCACAAGCGGCGCCATCATGGCAATGATCATGGCGACGTGCAGTCCCGGCGACAAAATCATCGTACCGAGAAACGTACACAAATCCGTCATGTCGGCGATTATTTTCGCCGGAGCGGTGCCCATTTTCATTCATCCCGCGATGGACGAGCGTCTGGGCATCTCCCACGGGATCACCGTAAAAGCCGTGCAAAAAGCGCTGGAAGCCCACCCTGACGCAGCGGCGCTTCTGGTAATCAACCCTACCTACTTCGGCATTGCCGGCGACTTGCGCGAGATCGTGCGAACCGCGCACAATTACGAAATTCCGGTCCTGGTGGACGAAGCCCATGGCGTACACATTCATTTCCATGAGGACTTGCCGATTTCCGCCATGCAAGCCGGAGCGGATATGGCGGCGACGAGCGTACACAAGCTGGGCGGCTCCCTCACGCAGACGTCCATCCTGAACGTGCGCGAGGGCCTCGTCGATGTCGATCGCGTCAAAACGGTTCTGAGCATGCTGACGACGACCTCGACCTCTTACATCTTCCTGGCTTCGCTCGATATGGCCCGCCAGCACCTGGCGCTCAACGGGAAGATGCTGGCCGAAAAAGCGATGCAGCTCGCAAACAAGGCACGCGACCTCATCAACGACATCCCGCGCATTTACTGCGTAGGCAAAGAAATTCTCGGAAAACCGGCGACGTATGCCATGGACCCGACCAAGCTGTTGATTCACGTACGCGATCTCGGCATTACCGGCTGGGAAGTGGAAAACTGGCTGCGCGACAAGTACAACATCGAAGTGGAAATGAGCGATCTGTACAACATTCTCTGTTTTGTCACGGCCGGGGATACAGAAGAATCGATTCACGCGCTGGTCAATGCGCTCCGCGAATTGTCTGTGGAATTTGCCCACGTGCAGGCAGAAGAAAAGCCAACAATCTCCCTGCCGAACATCCCCGTGCTGTCTACGACGCCGCGCGAGGCATTCTATGCGGAGACGGAAACCATTCCGCTGGCGGAAGCCGCCGGCCGCGTCATCGCGGAGTTCATCATGGTGTACCCGCCCGGCATTCCGATTTTCCTGCCGGGAGAAGTCGTCTCCGAAGAAAATATTGCGTACATCCAGGAAAACATCCGCGCCGGTCTGCCTGTCCAAGGCCCGGAGGATGAGTCGCTGAAAACGATCAAAGTCCTGAAAAGACAAACCGCGATTTCGGGTTAACCCCCATTCTTGCGATCACAGCCGTTGCCCCTTTGATGGAGGCAGCGGTTTTTTTCATGATGAGGCAAGGAACCATCAGCAAAACAGGCGACTAGGACTTTGCCTACTCGCCTGTTCTCGTTTACTTATAGAAGCGAATGTCGATCGTGGTGAGGCCAGCTTGGTTAAACAAATCCACCATGCGCTTGCTGTCGCGGAAAGCCTCTGTCAGCGGCAACGCTAGTTCGTCCTCTGTCCCCTGGAAGAAGACAAACATGATTTTGTTAAAATCGGTACTGTTCATTTTCTCCGTCAGCGTGCCATCGAGCAGCAAATCCACCAGTTTGTACTCTTTGTAGTCGCCCGGCTCAGGATTCGGCTTTGGATCGGTGCCTGGCTCCTCTACGGCATCATCATCCCGCGGGCTTGCAAATGCCATCGTGTACACGACAGGTTTGCCGTCGCGCTCGTCGATCCAGACGATGCGATTTCCGCCGATTCTCGGGCTGGAAATCTCCGCCTTGTCGTTCCACTCCACATCGCTGTAGGAACGGTCTTCTGCATCGTACAGTTCAAAGTAAAAGTCTTTTTCTTTGGGAGACAAGCGGTTATCTTCAAAAAGAATCATATTGCGGGAAGCTTGCGGATTTTTTTGGTCGCGTTCCGAGTAGCGGATCAAGAGATCTGTCCGTTGACGGTCGATTCTGTAGTAGTACAAATCCCAACCGTTTTTCGCGCCTCCGCTGTTTTCGCTCCAGACCACAAAATCGTCTCCGATTTGCGCGGATTGTACTTCCACGTTTTTGCGGATCACCGTCTCGTCTTTTTCCTCGATGTCGTACAAGTAAATGTCTGCTTTTTTCGAGCCTGTTTCCTCTACCCAGACCACGTAATTGCCGTAAATATCCACGCTCAACGGCTCGGTTCTCAGGCTGGCAATTTCTTCTTCCTTGCCCGTTGCCAGGTCGGTGATGATCAGGTCGGCGCGGCGATCCGCATTGACCCACAACAGCTTGGTGCCGTCGACCTCGTACAGCTTGTCACTCGGCTCCTGGTCGTCATCTCCGTTCGTTATCTGCTTTTCCCTGCCTGTGCGAATATCGTACGCGACGAGTGCGTCTTCCCGCTGATCGTACCAGACTACGTACTTGCCGCTCACAACCGGACGAATCGGGTCGGCGTCGCTTTTGCTGATGACCTTGCTCGTTCCTTTTTCCGTGTCGAACAGGACGACGGCGTTTGCCTTTTTCGACTCTGTCACGTACACGACGTAGCGGTCAGAGCCATCCGGTTGGCTCGGCTCCCCGAAGGTGGCGCCCAGCCCGATATCAGCTCGTTCGTCCAGATCATAAATATGGAGGCGCAGCTTTTTGTCGTTGTCTCTCTTTGCGTACATGACGTACTCTTCAAAAATGCGCGGACGCACCGACTCGAACACGCTGCTCGCGATTTCGTTGCCGGAAGATTTGCTCGCGTCCCGATACGCCAGATCGTCGTCGTCCAGGTAGACGATCGTGTCTTTGTAAATATGTACGCCCGACTTGGCGGTCGACGTATCGGTCAATGGCTTGTTTCTTCCCGTGCCGATCGTGTACACGTAAACCTGCTGGCCGTTTACGTAGGCGATTTTGTCACTGAATAGGCTCGGCTCCACCTGGTGTGCCTTGCCTCCTGCAGCCAATTCTTCCTTTTGCTTGTTGATGTCGTAGTAGTAGATGTCCGGGTTGCCATTGCGGGAGTCTTCCCACGCTACATAGCTGTCGCTTACGGTCGGATCGCTGGCTTTGCCGCTGGTGGAGACGCGGGTGGTGTCGCCAGTCGCGATGTCGTACATGTAAATGTCGGTTCCCGCATCGCTTTTCCCGGACCAAACGACCTTTTTCCCCGAGATCTCCAGATCGGAGGCAGCGGCTTTTCCGCTGGTCAAGCGAATTTCCTCGTCCTTGGCAATGTCGTACAAATACACGTCTGCTCCGCCGTGGCGAGAGTCGATCCAGACTGCGTACTTTCCGTCGATCCGCGGGCTTGTCTTGTCAGATTGTTTGTCGCCGATCTTCGTCTCTGTCTGCTTGCTCACATGGTACAAGGTGAGCGTTTGTTCCCCCGCAACCTTCCAGATCGCATATTCCTTGGAAATATCAAATCCGTCTTTGGAAACTTCCGGCTGACTTACGTCTATTTTGATTTCCTGTCCGATACTGTTCGCAAACGCTGGAGTCCCCGTCCACAGGGAGGTGACCAGCAACGCGGCAGCCAGCAGCCCCTGCATGGGCTTACGTTTCATGAGACAATTCCTCCTTTTGCAACGATTTTTACACTTCTCCATTATCCTCCAGTATGAAAAGGTTGTCAAAAAAAGCAGGCCCTTGCCAAAAGGGCCTGCCAAATTGCAACAGAGAGGCTCTTGCCGACAGGGCATTCTCCGGGCCAGGGGAAATAGTCGCACAGACAAAAGAATCCGATTTTGTATCGGATTCTTTTATTTGTGAAAAATTCGTTCGTTTGCGTGCAAAGGCTTTTTTCAAAAAGCAAAAAGATTTCTAAGAGGCGGTTGTATTTTACTTTGCTTTTTTACCTACAAGGGTGAAGGCGATGAGTTGAGCGCTCAAAATAGTCGCTACTACCCATACAAAGGAGTGTTAGTATGTCCAATTTTTCTTTAGGCACAGATGGAGCAAACCTTATCAAAAAACATGAGGGTTTTTCCTTGAAATTTTATGGAGATCCTTATGGGTATCCAACAGTTGGATGGGGACACTTGATAACAGACACGAAAGTATACAAAAAAAATACAACAGGGAATCCAAATGATTCTCTTCTATCCCAAGCAGAAGCTGATGCTTTATCAAAGTCCTTAAATCTAGGTTATACTTCACCAATCTCTCAGTCTAAGGCAAATACTTTTTTTGCTGATGATACTGCAAAGGCTGTAAAGGCGGTTAATAAATTAGAACTTCCTACAGGTTGTCAATTTACACAATCGCAGTTTGATGCACTTGTTTCGCTCACTTATAATGGAGGTCCTGGGGTGCTAACAACCGATGATGTACAAGCTATGCTTGCCCATGTGTTTATATATCCTTTTATTGGCCCACTTACACCAGCTCAAAGCGATACTTGTTCAAAATTAGTCAGCAAAGCATTTTCATACGATAGAAATTTACAAAAAAGAAGAAATGAAGAAGCAACTTTATTTTGTAAAGGCATGCCTTATACTCACAAATATCCAGTATATACACTGTAGTTTCATCGTTTGACGACATAAACCAAGAAAGGTCAACCTTTGGGCTGACCTTTCTTGGTTAAAAAATGAACTCACAGGCATTTTCTATTCGATTGGCACAGAACTTGTTCCATACCTTCCCTTCATTTAATCAGTAATTTTTTTAAGCTCAAAATGAGTTGCCTCTAATAACAAAATAAGCCGATCATTATTAACCATAAAAAAACTTAGAGGTATGCCAAGGTTTGTAGAAGAGTCATTTAATACTATGTATTTTACCTTATCATTGTTATTTATATGTAAAGTATCGGGATCTGTTTTAAATAAACGATAAAACGAGATTGTGTTATAACATATAAAGTTAAGTTCATATAATGGGTTCTTGAGTTCATGTTGATAATTCGTATAGTTTTTAAGTCCTTTTGATGAAAAGAAGTCTTTTTTGATTATAAATTCATCACCGATAATTTTTTGCCCTGTTGGATATTCAGAAGCATCATTGTATGAATTTGAAAACCCCAAAAGTTTCTCAACTTTCCACGTTCCATAGAAAGACTTTTCAGTTTCACTATCCAACGTTGTAAATACATCCTCACAATAGTCAGTGGTGTTTTCTGGAGTCATAGACTCATCCGCTTCAGGCTTAGGATTACTGGAAGTATTTGGATGCGATGTCATTTCAACATTTCCACAAGCCGATGTTAGCATCAACATCATCAGGATACAAACCCATCCTATCTTTTTCATGATTCACACTCCGATTTATTTTTTTGATTGTGTCACAATCTCTTCCGACATCCTGGCAGCCATGATTGCTTCGGACACCGATAGCTACACATCCATGGATAATCGCTTGCGCACGATCAGCTCACGACGGTTATTCTTTCACCTGTTATGACGTTGGGGGATAGAAAAAAGTTCCAGCATTTTTTTGATAAGCACGACCGGATCCATACTGGGGCGACCGTTATCTTCGCATGCAAAAACAAGTTCGTCCATAGGAACGAGAGATACTGGGGTCTGTCCTTCGCAGCCTGTCTTACGTAACCATCGTCATCACTCCAAGATGGTATCGCCAACAAAATAAAACTGCCGACAGGTACTTTGTCGGCAGTCTGATAGGCCCTTGTGGAAAGGCCGGCACGGTTTCCCTTATTCTTTTTCCTGTCTTTGCTCCGGTCTGCACTCGCAATGGCAGACCGCATAAAGCGTTTTCACTGAGTTGCTTTCAAAATGTTCAATGATGGTCCCGCAAGTCTGACATACGATTGTTCCCATCTGTGTCCCCTCCGCCTGTTTATTCCCGATAAAATGTGATGTCACATATTCGTTTCTGTCGCATGCTTTTATATTAATATGTCACACCATTGGGAGTCAATACGGTAATTGAACACATTTTTCGTAAATTAGTATGTCATATTTCCTTTACGACGATTTCCTCCATCCAGTTGCCTATCTGACGGAGCACGTCCTCCCGTTCCGGTTCGTTCAGCACTTCGTGGCGCAAACCCGGAAATCGGCGAAACGTCTTTTGCCCCTGAATGCCCGCAGTAAAACGCTCCACCGCGTCCGCGTCGACCAGCGAGTCGTCCCCTGCCTGCAGCACCAGCACAGGCAACGCGAGCCGTTCCCGCTCCTCCCAGGCCGTCTGCATGGCTTTGTGCAATTCACAAAACCAGCGCACGCTGACCTTCGGGTAATTGAGCGGATCGTTTCGGTAAGCCGCTTGAACGGCCTCATCCCGTGAGACCATGTCTGGCGAAATCCCGTTGGCCATCGCAAGCGTCGGCCAAAAACGGTCCAGCCATCGCGCTGCCTGCGCCTTCCAGGCGGGCACTTCCAGCTTTAGCTGCAGACACGGGGAAGTCAAAATCAGCCCCGCCAGCTCCTGCGCCGTTTTTTCAGCCTGAACGAAGCGCGTCGCAATCAATCCGCCCAAGCTGTGTCCCAGCAAAAACACGGGACGTTTTCGTTCGCTGTCGTCCAGGGCTGCCACCGTCCACTCTCGCACCTTCTCTACATACGCATCGAACGAATCGATATGCCCTTTGATCCCCGGAGAGCGTCCCCAGCCGGGCAAGTCTTCCGCGTAGACGTCCCACCCCTGTCGATTCAAAAACGCAGCGACGTGCTCGTATCTACCATGGTGCTCTCCCGTGCCATGGACCAGCACGATGGCTCCTTTTGGTTCACTTGCCGGCCATTTATGTACGCGCATCTTCTTCTCCTCCCTTTCCCTATCCCGATTGTATGCGGGTGCAGCCCACTCCGCAAACCGGGCGTTTCCACCGCTTCGGGATCACGCAAAAAACGAGCAGAAGATAAACTTCTGCTCGCCTGCTAGTACTGATTTTCTTCAAAGGGAATGGGTGGCAAATATTCCTGGAAAAATTCAGCCAGTGCCAGGGCGTCGCTTTCCGAGTCCAGTCGGAAAATCCTCTGCAGGTACCCCGGATTTACCGCGTCATCTGAACTGAGAAGGGTCGATTGCCCAGTCTGCATACAGATCACCAACGGCTTTCCATAAAACTTGTGCGTGAATACGATCCCGAAGTCGTGTCTGGTTCCCTCAGAAGCAAATCCGAGAAAACGGACATTGGCGTTTTCCGAAACGTCGTATAAGTGGTCGTAGTGCACCATCAGCAATCCCTCCCCGTCTAGGTTGTTCCTCCGACAATATTCGCAAAATATTCGGAGTATTTATAAGTATACGCGAAAATCCACTCCATTGCCACCCTTTCCGCCTAACTAATTAAAGGTGTGGGGTTCAGAGCCCGCTCCTCCCCTTCCTGAATCCATCTGACCTTCTCCGCCCCGTGCAGCGATTGCGCCACAAAGGAAAGGCATTCAAAGAACAGCTCGACGACTGCTGCACTGTATCGTTCTTCCATTTTCTCCAAGGCATACGTCAATCTGAAAATAGACGGGACATTTCTTCTGCTTGCCTCCAGAACCTCCTTGCCTCGCTGGGTCGGATACACGTGGACGACACGCCCGTCCAGCTCCGACTTTTCAATCGTCACCATCCCTTTCTCCATCAACTTTTTGATATGAATGACGATGGATGACGGGTGCCAGAAAGTCCAGTCGGCAATTTGCGTGACACGCACCCCCTCATAACAGTAAATGATCCACAAAATGTTGAGCTGCACCGAGGAATCCAGTTCGGCTTCCTTCGCTGCCCGCTCCCAGTCTTCCTTGTTGACTACATCAATGGCACGCATCGTGTTCAACGCTTCAAATACGTTTCGAATCGAGGCCTCCTGCATGGGTTTACTCCTCCATGATCCTTTATCGTTCCCTGATCGACTATATAAATAGTATTTATATTTTACACTTTTCAGAAAAGACTCGCAATTGTTTTCGTTTCCCAACTGTCTCATTGTCAAAGTGTGGAAGCAATGCTACACTAAACGCAGATATTCCCGGTACTAGGAGGGTGCAATCGTGAAACTGCAATCGGCCTACATCTATTTCGTTCCAGGCTCCACTGCCCAATCCGCAAGTATTGACGACGTCAAAGCCAAGTTTACGCGATACAGGGACATGACCGCGAAAACAGGCGAGCAGCTCGGCTGGTCCTACGCTGAAGCCGCTTTTCCGTATACGATTGAAGAACGTCCGGAGGGCGAGGGCTCGTGGTTCCTCCTCAAGGGAAAAGATCCGAACATGTACAAAGCCATTGTCGTAGGGGTCGGCAGCAAGGATGACAACGGCACCGAGAAGCACTACATCCAGATTTCGCTGCCCGAATCAGCGACGCACGGCGACAAGAACAAGGCAAACGAATACTGTCGTTACCTGGCCCGCGATTACAAGGCGGAGCTTCACCTGTTCAACAAGCGCATCCAGTACTTTCAGCCGCGAAAACCATAGCCACGCAAACAGCCGATCCGTCGGCTGTTTTTTGTGCAGACAAAAGGACCGCATACCCAACTTCCACGTCTTCACCACTGCCTGGGCGGGAGCCACGTTTTTGCTGACGCTGGCATAAGAATGGTACGGATGGCCCCTGTTTGCATCCCGAACCGGGGGCCGCTGCCAAAAACGGCAGAAGCCCGAAACGCTCACCATGAAAAGAGGTGTCCGCATGGAACCGCAAGCATTCATCGAGCTGGTGGCAGGCTCCGCCAGACAAACCTTTCTCCAGTACCACATTTTTCCCTCGATCACCATTGCGCAAGCCATCCTGGAATCAGGGTGGGGGCAAAACGTTCCGCAAGACCCCGCTACCGGCCGCTCCTCGTACAATTTGTTCGGGATCAAAGGCATAGGCCCAGCCGGCTCCGTCACCATCACAAGCAAGGAGGTGGAAGCTGGAGAGACCGTGCCTCGCCAGTCCGCGTTCAAGGCTTACTACAGCTATCAGCAATCGATTGAAGACCACGCCCAGTTTCTGCTCAAGCCTGCCTACAAAAAAGTGCTGATGGCCTCCACGCCGCAGGAGGCTGCCCAGGCTTTGTCAAAAGCCGGCTATGCCACAGACCCGCAATACGCCGACAAGCTGATCCGCCTGATCCAGACGTACAACCTGACGGCCTACGACCAGTTCTCGCCAGAGGAGCCGTCACCGTATCCGCCCTGGAAGCTTGATCTGGGCAAACGCGCGCTTCGCGAGGGGCTCATTACCTCGCCGGAGTGGCTGAGCAAGCTGGACGAACCGATGCCTGTGTGGGCCGTCCTGGCAGTCGCTCTGCGCCTCCTGGACAAACAGCGCGAAGTTCCCTAGGAAAGGATTCAGCCCACACAAAAAAACAAAAGCCCCGTTCCAGCACAGGCAAACCTGCGCGAAGCGGGGCTCTTTCCTTATGAGAAAACAGGTACTGCATCCCGGCGAGAGCTTCTCGTGAGCTTTCGTCCGGAAGCCAGATCAAATGAGCACGATGATTCAAATCATTTGAGATCGCGACAGCGAATAGAACCTTCCATCCACCATCCGAATTCCCAGATCGACGCAATATTCCAATCCTTGCGTTACTCCGTACAAGATCCATTCGGAAGACTGATGGTTGATATCGAAATCCGTGTAAAGGTCTGTGCCATCATTGCGGATCTCTTTGCGGTCAGTCACGTCAAAAAGGCGCAGGACAAACGGCAGCTCGGCAAAGGGTATCGCAAATTTCTTTTCCACTTCCTGCTCGAACTCCTTCGTCATACTCCACTCCGCCTGGATCGAATACTCATCCTTCCAGGCAATGTGTATACTCGGGCCTTCTACATCCGTGGACGATCGCGGGGGATTTGTCTCCATTTGCTCCCATCGTTCCTTTCTTTCATGTACTTGCTTTCAACATGTATAGTGGCTTTTTCAGTCTATTATATCATGCGATCAAGCCATGTGGGAACGTATCCGGGCCATTAAATTTATCGTCCTACCGTAAACGTGTTTTCGCCCACGACCACGTAGGAAGTAAACTTCTCCGACTTCATCTGTACCTGTACCTTGTAATCTCCATACGCCCCCAGCTTTGTCGATACAAACGGCTCGGAGAAGTAGAAGCTGTTCGCATTTTGCGTGGAATACTTCCATTCTTTTCCTTTGGTTACTTCCTTGCCGTCCGGTCCGATCAGAACGAGCTGCATCCGCAAGTCTTTGGCGACAGGCGCTTCGTCCACTTCGACAAAGACGTTGAAGGTGCGCGGTACGTTTTTGTCGCTGTAGCCTTTGACCGGGTTGCTGAAGACGATATTTTTATTGCGCGTCTGCTGAATGCCTTCAATGACGATGATGTTTACATTAGGCTTGACTACCTGCAGCTTGCCCGTCCGTTGATCGTAATCGACAAAACCGCCAAGCTTGTTGACCAGCGCCTCAACCGAGTCTGCTCTGGAAGCAGGCAGGTCGTTTGCGATCGACTCCGTGCCCATCAACACGCGCAACGCACCTTCTCCCAAAGCAGCGGCACTTCCCACTCCCGCTACAGTCAACGCCAACAAGGCCGATAACCATGCTTTTTTCATGTCATAATCCTCCTGTTTGTGCGCGGCAGCGCTTTCTCTTCCGGAATTTCTTCTCCTTAGTTTATACGTGAAAAGTGGCAAATAGTTGTGGTCCGCGGACAAGTTTTTTCAACACTATCCACAGAATCCACAAGCAGGACCCATCCGTGAAGAAAGACATGTTCACCCTTGCTGCGAATTCGTACGCCGGACGCTTGACAAACAGAGGTTCGATTTTTCACCGTGCCTTTTCGCATGCAGAAAAGAGCGGCTAGCATTTGCCGCTCTTTTGCTGCCTCGCGCTAATCCTGCTGGGAAAGCCACCGGAAATAGCGGGAGACCAAACGGATCGCAACCTCGATTGCGTCCTCGCTCGGTTCGATTTTGGCATGGTGCAGTCCGTACGGGGTATTCACGCCCAGCCAGAACAAAAAGCCCGGAATCTCCTGCAGGAAGTAGCCGAAGTCTTCTCCGGTCATCGCTTCCTTGCAGGTAATCAGCGTCACGTCCTCGGCCTGCTCGCGCACCCAGTCCATGAAAGCCGTCGTCAGCTTTTCCTCGTTGTACACCTGGCAGTACCCTACGCCGTAGTCTATGGAGGCCGTACAGTCGAAGCCGGCCTCGATGCCTTTGACCAGCGCTTCAATCCGCGCTTTGACCAGCGCCATGGACTCGGTCGAGAACGTGCGAATCGTCCCTTCCAGCCGCGCCGTTTCCGCAATGATGTTTTGCCGGGTGCCGCCCGCAAGCTTGCCGATGGTCACGACAGCGGAATCGAGCGGATCGACGTTGCGCGCCACAATCGTCTGGAGCTGTGTGATGAGATGGCTGCCTGCGACCACCATGTCGTTTGCTTTGTGCGGAAAAGCCGCGTGTCCGCCTTTTCCGACCAAATCAATGTACAGCTCGGACGTGTTGGCAAACAAAACGCCCGGCTTGGTGGCAATGTGGCCGACCGGATACTCCGGCGCGATGTGCAAGGCAAATAGGCAATCCGGCCGCCAGGAAGCAAACTCCTCGCTCTCCAGCATCGGCTTCGCGCCGCCTGGCCCCTCTTCTGCGGGCTGAAACACAAACAGCAGGTCATCGGCAATCGGGTGCTCCACAAAATGCGTCACAAGCCCGAGTGCGATGGCCATATGCATGTCGTGTCCGCACGCGTGCATGTAGCCTTCGTGCCGCGAGCGAAACGGATACGACGTCTCTTCGGCAATCGGCAAGCCGTCCATGTCTGCGCGCCAGGCGATCGTGCGCTTTGGACTCTCCCCGGCGATCCGGACGAGAATTCCGGTGCGCCACGTCTTGATCTGCATCCGGTCCTGCGGGAGCCGTTCCAGGTAATCGAGCAAATACTTCTGCGTCTTCACCTCGGCAAAGCCCGGCTCCGGAATCTGGTGCAGGTCGCGCCGAATCTGGGTAAACAGCGATGTCGCCATGGTTTACGCCTCCCCTTTGGCCCCGTGCCGCACAGCGAGTTCCGCTGCAAAGCTGTCCAGGAAAAGGTCGACGTCTTCTTTGGTCAAGGTGAGCGGCGGTAGCAGGCGCACGATTGTCTTTTGCGTCACGTCCACGAGAATGCCGCGATCGAGCATGGCCTGCTGCAAACGGCTGACCTCTTCCGGGGTGGCACTGAGCGGGATGCCGACCATCATGCCTTTTCCGCGCAGCGCCTGGAGCTGTTCCGGGAGACGCGCGCGCAGCGCTTCCAGCCCCGCCCACAAGTACGCGATCACTTCGTCCACGCGAGCGGCAAAAGCAGGATCGAGCAGCTCATCCAGCACCACGTTGCCGAGGGCCGCCGAAAGCGGCGACGGCGCAAAGGTCGTCCCGTGGTCGCCCGGCTTGAACTGGTTCATCAGCTTCGTCCCGGCAATCACGCCGCCGAGCGGAAGCCCCCCGCCTACTCCTTTGGCAAACAGGATCAAATCCGGCGTCACGCCTGCGTGCTGGTAGGCAAACAGCTTCCCGGTACGTCCCATGCCTGTCTGGATTTCATCCATCGCAAACAGCATGCCTTCCTGCTGGCAAATCGCCGCCACCTCGCGCAAAAACGCTTCCGACAGGGGCACGACCCCTCCGGAGCCGAGCACAGGCTCCATCAGGACAGCAGCCGGCTTCGCATCGCGGCAAATCGCCCGCAGGCCGTCCGCATCCTCTGGATCAATCTCGTACACCGGAAAATCGGGCTGCGGAAAATCCTGATACACATGGGCCTGTCTGGTCAGCCGCACCGCGCCCAAGGTTCTGCCGTGAAAGCTGTTGCGCAAGACGACAATCCCCTCGCGCCCGGCGCCTTCTGCCTTCGTCCATTTGTGGATCATTTTGATCGCGGCTTCGGTCGCTTCCGCACCGGAATTGGTGAAAAATACTTTTCCCGGGATCGTCTGCTCCACCAGCCGCTGGGCCAGGCGGATTGCCGGCTGGTTCAAAAATACGTTGGAAATGTGCAGGAAGCGCTCGCCCTGTTCGCGCAGCGCCTGAACGATCCGCGGATGGGAGTGTCCCAGCACATTGACGGCCAGCCCCGTGAACAAATCCAAATATTTTTTTCCCGCCGTGTCGTACAGGTAGTTGCCTTCCCCTTTTTCAATCGCGATCGGCAGACGTTTGTAGGAAGAGACGATGTATTGTTCATCAAGCGTACGCCAGTCCATGTGCGCTCTCTCCCCTACAGTTGACGTAGCTCCTGCTTGATCTCCGTCTTGGAACGCGTTTTGTCGTCGATCTGTTTAATGACGCGCGCCGGCGTACCGGCTACCACAACGTATGGCGGCACGTCTTCAATGACGACCGCGCCCGCTGCCACAACCGCGCCTTTTCCTACGCGAACGCCTTCCAGAATCACGGCGTTGGCACCGACCACGACGTCATCTTCTACGACGACTGGTTGCGCGGAAGGCGGTTCGATGACACCTGCGATGACAGCGCCGGCGCCGATGTGGCAGTTTTTCCCGATCGTTCCGCGACCGCCGACGACAGCGTTCATGTCGATCATCGTGCCTTCGCCAATCACGGCACCGATGTTGATGGTAGCGCCCATCATGATGACGGCGTTGTTGCCGATTGTCACCTGGTCGCGGATGATCGCGCCTGGCTCGATGCGCGCCTGGATTCCTTTGGTGTCGAGCAGCGGAATCGCCGAATTGCGGCGGTCGCTTTCGACCACGTAGTCTTCGATTTTGTCCGCGTTCGCAGCCAGCACCGGCTCGATTTCTTTCCATTCGCCAAACACAACGCCAGTCTCGCCTGTGATAAACGTCTTGGAGCCGGCACCGAAGTCAATGCCCTCCAGCTTGCCTTTCACATATACTTTCACGGGTGTTTTCTTTTCGCTTTTTTGAATAAACGCGATAATTTCATTGGCATCCATCATGTTCACTGGTACATCCTCCTTTTTGATAAAAAACGTGCCTGTCAACGAAAGCAAACCGCTCTCCCGACAAAAAAAGCAATGAGTGCATTCGCTATCTCATTGCTTTCCATACTGCTCAAGCAAATCGTAAATAGCGCTCCACAAACAGGCAATTGCCTTTTGTGACAGGATGTTCATTGTTCATGAATCACCCCAGCCGCCGCTATCCGAGGGGAACAGCAACAGCTTCGGCGCCTCAGCCTTTCCTTCTTCTCCTGCCCCCTGGCAGATGACGAAAAGACGTACTCATCTTCAGCGCACCTCTATTTAGACTTCCACTATTATCATTTCATTTTACTCTACCAAAACCAATCCTTTGTGGCAACAGCTTTAGGGAAAGAAAAATAAGTGTTGACATCGAGAATCATTTTCATTATTTTATTTTTGTGAGAATGATTTTCATTATCTTATTTGGAGGGTTTACGTTATTATGAGCCGCATTTTGATGGTTTACGCAAGCATGACAGGAAATACACAGGAAGTGGCTGAAGCCATTGCCGCAGGGATTCGTTCCACCGGAAAAGACCTGGAGATAAAAGAAGTCATGGATGCGACTGCCAAGGAACTGGAAGACTACGATGCCATTTTGCTCGGCGCCTATACATGGGGGGACGGCGATCTTCCAGACGAATTCCTGGATTTTTACGAAGAAATGAACGATATCGACTTGAGCGGCAAAAAAGTAGCCGCATTCGGTTCCTGCGATTCCGCTTACGAGCATGTCGGCGCTGCTGTAGATACGCTGCTGAAAAAAGCGAGCGAGCTTGGAGCCGAAACTCCGCTGGAAGGTCTGAAAATCGAGCTTTCTCCAAACGCAAAAGAAGTGGAGATTTGTAAAGCATTTGGCGTTTCCTTCTCCGAGCTGCTCGGCTAAGACCAGCGCCGGAAAAGAAGTTGTCCAAAAAAATCCTTTTCAAGCAAGCGCTGTCATGATAGAATGTCGATCCATCTTTTCTCAAGAAGGAGGATTGGTATCATGACGTTACATACACATACGGTCTACTTGCGACCACTGCAAGCACATGACGCAGCCGAGCTTCTGAAGCTTCGGCTGCGTAATCATGCCTTCCTGCAACCGTTCGAGCCGCTGCGCTCCGCCGCCTTCCTGACGCTGAGCGGTCAGGAGGCGCAAATTGCGCAAGCGGAGCAAGACTTTGCAGCAGGGACCGCCTTCGCCTTTGGCGTGTTTTTGCGCGACACGGACGAAATGATCGGCCGCGTCGCTCTGTCAAACGTTGTGCGCGGCGCCTGGCAAAACGCGACCATCGGCTACTTCATGGATGAAGCCTGCAACGGCAAAGGCTACACCACTGCGGCCGTACGGCTTGCGCTCGCGTACGCCTTCCAGGAAGCCGGGCTGCACCGCGTACAGGCCGCTGTCATGCCCCGCAATACTCCCTCCATCCGCGTGTTGGAGAAAAACGGCTTTCGCCACGAAGGCTTGTCCTTGCGCTATTTGCAAATCAACGGCGTGTGGGAAGATCACCTCTTGTTTGCGATCACGGCAGAGGACTGGAGCTAATCATTCCTCTTTGTGTTGCTGTGCGCGCAACCGCTCCAGAATCCGCCGCTTGCGATACAGCATTCTCCCCGCCTCGGCGACATCCTGGACGGTTGAGCGATTCAGGTACGCCCCGAACAGGATTCCCGCAATCGGCACCAGTTGAAGCAGCTTTTTCCAGCCGAAATTTTCTGTATACGTCAACACAACCTCCCGCCAGCCCTGCAATTGCGCGAGGACGTCTTTTTGCGCGGCAGGCTCGTCAAAGCGCGACAGCTCAGCCAGTATCGCCTTTTTCCCGACGATATCCGAAGAAGCGAACTGGAGGCATTTGACCACGAACAGACGCTCCCGCTTGTCCTCCGGCCGATAACCGTAGCATAGCGCCATCTCTTGCAGCACTTTCAGCGACGTGCCGAGCAGCAAGGGAATATCAATCGCCAGCGTAAACATGCCGCCGATGCCTGTCGTGGCGCCCTGCACCGTCGCAAAGGTCGCGCGCGACGCTTTCAGATCGCGAGCAATCTCATCCATGAGGACGAGCGGCGCCTCTGCGACGTCTTCTGCCCGCGGCAATCCCCCGCCAGGCCCTTCCAGCCGGGGACGAAACTTGCTGTAAATCGCCGTGTCCTGGACGAGATACGTTCCCCCTGTTTCCAGAAACGCGGCCATCTCGTCCACGGCTGTCCCCAGCTTTTCTTTGACGAAATTCGGCGTCATTTTATCCAGCCAAACGAACGGAAGCCTGCCGAGCTTTTCCCAGAACCACAAATCGTTCTGGTCGCGCTCCCATGCCTCCACCTCTTCCAATGCCTGCTGCAAAACCTGTCTCGACTCCATCTGCCGCAATCCCTCCCGGATCATTGCTTCTATGTTTCTTTGCCGCGCTTCCACTGGCATTGGGTGCGAAGCAGCGATTTGATATGTGCTCGCAGCTCCTCTGCCGAAGAAAAACGGGCAAGCTCCTTCCTGTCTGTTACGATTCCCAGCTTCAAATGTTTCACTTGTCCGTTTTCGACGCAAAAGCCGAACGCTTTCAGGATCGCCATCTGTTCTTCCGTCATTCCTGCTTTCCTCCCCGCTTTGGAAAAACCCCCTTGCCTCCAGCGCGGCAAGGGGGTCATCCGTTTCGTTTCCTTTACTTCACTTCTACCGTAAAGCTCATCGTTTGATTTTGTTTCTGTTCATCCAGCTCTTTGACGTATTTTTTGTATAGGGGCACGATCGCGCACGTTTTATAACGGAGTGTGTTCGTCACTTTGACCGTGTAGACGCCAGGTTTGTTCTCGTTGGCGGCGATGATGGCTTTCAGATTGAGCGACTCATCGCCTTTGTCCACATATTCCTCGTCGGTGTTCGGCTTCAGACTCGCAATCTCTTTTCCCTCATGGAAAACCTGAATCCTGTTTTCAGAGAAAATGGTTGCCCCGCTGTAATCCTGGCTGGCGCCGATTGGCGTTTCGCCGTACGTCCAGACGAGATTCGGCATGTAGTAGGTGATCGCGTCCCCGCCGCTTCCGTCTCTGATCTTTTTGTTTCCGACCCGCTTCGCATACGTTGCCGTCAGCCGAAGCTCGCTCAGGTTGTCCAGTTCCGCGGCAGAGCTGATTCTGACCGTTTGACCGTCGCGGTATTCGTGGCCGCGGCTGTTTTTCAAAAGAATCGGGCCTGGCGAAGGAGACAGTCCCGCTTCGTTTTTGGCGCAGACGGGAGCGGACGGGACCGGACGAACGTCCTCCACGACCTGAATGTAGCCGCACCACGACTGATGCGGTTCGCGCTTGCTCTCATAGTTGACCTTGTATCGGCCTGGCTTGTAGCTGGACAACAGCAAAGCGGTATGGTCCCAGTTCAGCTTCGATTCGTCTACGACGACGTTATCGACCGCCCAGAAACCCGGTCCCTCGTCATCCGAAGCTTCGCTGCCCAACTCCACATGCTCGGCGGCTGTCGCCAGCCAAATCACATGCACGGGATTTTGGTAGAGCTTCACGGTCAGATTCGACGAAGGCAAATCTTCCCGTTCGACCATCAGCGAGGACTGCGCATTTGGCTGCATCAACACATCCATGGTCGCCGTTGCGCTTGCAGAATCGCATGCTTTCGGCGAACCGGGCACCTGGATGTTCACTTCGGTGGCCGCGCCTCCCCACGGCGCATCGGCGTTGACGCTCTGGTTCGGCTCAAAGGTGACGGTCATGGTCATGCCCGCCATCCTGTCCGGAATCACGACCTCGAAGTGCTGGGAGTCGGTCAGCGTCTGTCCTGTCCCGTTCACAGACCAGCGTCCGGCGACCGGCGAATACAGCGGCACGACTCCCGGAGCCGCCGGAGCAGTGATTTGCTGTCCTGGCGCGAGCTTTTGACCGCTTGCATCCGTCCCCTGATACAGCTCGGCCATTCCGACCCGAATGTGCGTCGTCCAGGTACTCAAGCTGCCGTCATCCGGAGTAAACACCAGCTCGTAATTGCCGGCGGGAAGCGTACCGGTCGAGAAGGACTTGGCTGTCACGGTTCTGAGCTTGGCATTGGTCGTTTGATTGATCAGCTCCCACGTCCCCGAAACCGCGCTGGCAAATTGGGTGGAGCCCATCGTGCCGAAGATGGCGGTCTGGCTGCCCGATGGGACCTTCTCGCCTTCGGGCTTTTGCCCTTGGAAGATGCTCGGGTAGTTTTGCGCCTCTACCTGGAAGCGCACATGCACGGTGCTTTTCTGCCCCCTGGCATCGGTCACGACGAACGTAAGAACGTGCTGGCCGGGAGCCAATCTGGAGGCAGGAATCGTGAAGCGGGGCACCTGCCAGCGGAACGGGCTTTGCGAGGACTGCTGCTCTGCCCGGTACTCCGGCAGTTCCACTCCATCGAGCAACACCTCGCTTCGATTGAGATTCGTGCCGCTTCCATACGTCGTTTGCAAAAGGTCGATGGCCAGGGGCGTTTCCGGCGGGAGGATAAACTCATCGTTTTTCACCCAATTCCATCCACCCGAATCCAGACCTGCTACCTGATAGTCGTTGAAGGTAATCATATTGTGAACAGGCTGCGAAAGGGGCTTGGCTGTTTGGCTGTTTTTTTTCATCGTTGCTGCAGCCCCTGCTCCCATGGCTGGCGGAGCCGATACGCCCGACAAGAAAGTGCCGGTTGCCAGACACAGAAGAAGTGCTTGTACAACCCATTTTTTCACGGAATGTCCTCTGCCTTTCTTTCATGCTTTCATGGTTCGTGTTGCCGCCCTTCTTCTTTCGACAAAATCAGCGCGATTTCCTGTGCCGTTTGAAAATATTTCGCCATCGCGCGACAGAAGCGCTGCGCGCAAGGAAAGGGACGGCTCCTCTCCGCTGGATGCGGCCCCCACCCCAAGAAGCCCGCTTCGGCCGGAAAAGCCCGCGCCAACAGGCAACAGCCCTGCGCTCCTTCCCGAGACAAATACGCAGGGCTGTTGGTTCTCGCTACCGGGGGAGTCTATGCGGAAAAGTCTACGCTCCCTTCCGAATGGGTCAGCAACACTTCGTCTCCCTCGTTCAATCCGTTGACCACTTCAATAAAGTCGGTTCCTTCCACGCCAATCTCAATCTCTTTGGGCGTCGGCTCCCCCGTCGTCGGGTCTTTTACCATCACCGTGCCCATTCCTGCATCCCCTACTTCTACAGCGTTCAACGGCAGCCGTTTGACGCGTTCCTTTTGCTCCACGTAAATATCGCAATCGCCTGTCATTCCGTGCTTCATATCAGCCGTGTCGCTCAGCTCGACCTTGACCGCGAAGCGAACCGACTTGTCCTCTTTTGTCCCTTCCTTCGGCAGCTCGGTGACCTTGCCTGTAAACGGCTTGTTGCCAAACGCCGTCAGGTACACATCGACCCTTTGCCCCAACTTGATCGCCGGAATGTCCATCTCATCGACAGCCGCCACAAAGTAGACGGAGGAAGTGTCCATAATGACCGCAACCGGCTCCGAGCCGGGCGCTTCCCCTTCCTTGACGTTCAGCTTCGTGATGATTCCGCTGATCGGCGCTTCCACTTGCTTTTTCGCGATTTCCCGCTTTTTCTGTTCCAGGTTCAACTGCGCTTCTTTCAAGGAAAGCTCCTTGTCCTTCCTCTCCAGTTCGGATTCCGTCAGGTCCATTTTGAACAAAAGCTGTCCCGCTTTGATTTCGTCGTCTTTTTCTACTTCTACTTTCCCAATCTTGCCGTGCGTCCCCGCCACAATCTCCATCTCATCCGGCAATTCAAACGGCGTCGCTTTTTGACTGGCGTACAGCAGCCCCTTCGGATCGGTGTACTGGACCTCGCCCATGTCGCCCACGTAGAGAGCGCCAGGCTTTTTGACCAAAACCTCGACATCGTGAACGCCGCCGACCCCTTTTTCCTTCTGGCCGATGAGATCTACCTTCGTCACGACCCCGTCCACGTAGTACATCGACGAGCTGATAAACACCTTTACTTGCTGACCTACGCGGAAATGCTCGGCTTCGTATGCGGTGAACTTCCCTGTAATTTTCAAATAGTCGGTATTGGTCAGCTTCGCCACAACGGTATCCGGGGTAACCGTTTCGCCTTCCTTCACGAGCACTTCCTTGACCTTCCCCGTCTTGTCGGCCACAATCTTGTCTTTTTTGTTGTTCAGCTCGTTCAGCTCTTTTTGCGCACGAATGATTGCCAGTTCCTGCTTTTGCAATTCCAACTGGGCGTCCACGCTGTCCACCGTAAACAGCACGTCGCCTTTTTTCACGGCTTGTCCTTCCTTGACAAACAGCTTCTGCACCTTGCCGCTGATCTCCGGTCTGACTTCCTCGCGCGCCTTCGCTTCGATGGTGCCGGAAGAGAAGATCGCTTTCTTGACTTCCCCCACATCTACCGTGGCCGTCGGGAAGGAAGGCGGTTCGGCTGGCGGCTCCTCTGCCGCCGTGTTTTTCGACTGGTAGTACGCATAGCCTCCGTAGCCGCCTCCTCCCAGGACGACTGCAATCGCTGCTACTAGGATCCATTTTTTCTTGTTCATCTTTCGTTCCCCACATTTCTTATTCTGATCGTATCGCTTGCAACGCGCTTAGACGGGAAGCCCGGATCGCCGGGAAGATCCCCGCCAGCAGCCCGATGATAAAGGAAAAGCCGATGGCAAACAGCGCCAGCCAGGCCGGAATCACGGCCAATTTGCCCGGTTCGCCTTCCGGTCCGCCGCCAAATCCCATGTTCAAGCTGTCCATGATGCCGCCGGACGCGCCAAAGTAGTTCACCAGCTCTACCGCGCCCCAGGCCAGGCCGAGGCCAGCCAGACCGCCGATCAGCCCAATGAAGCCGGATTCCATCAAAAACAGCCAGCGAATGTTAAACACGGTCGCGCCGATTACCTTCATAATGCCGATTTCCTTCGTTCGCTCCAGAATGGACATAATCATCGTGTTGACGATTCCGATTGTCGCAACGAGCAAGGAGATCGCGGCAATGCCGCCCAGCACCATCTGGATCACGAAGAAAAACTGGTTGATCGTCTCCAGCTCACGCGCGGGCGACCAGACTTCAAAGCCTTTTTCCTTCAACGCCTTGACGACGCTCTCTACCTGTTCCCGCGATTCCACCTTGACCGTCATCTGGTCGAATTCAAACGTATCGGTCTTCGTTTGCTCCCGCGTACGGCGCGGCGAACCCTCACTGCCTTCGTCGCCGCGTCCGCGGTTGACCCACTCGTTCAGCTCTTTTACGACGCCAAGCGGGGCGTAGACTGCGGTGGAATAGCGAAAGTTTTCCGATTTGCGCAGCTGGCCGACGACGCGTACCCGCCATTCTTTTTTCTCGAATTTCGGTTCGTCGTCGAGCCGATACTCCCGCGTCAGGATGAGCGTTGCGGCTTTGTCGACGATCTGAAAAGCTGCCGGCTCTCCGCCGCCGCCCATGTCGGGAGGCATGCCGGACATCCCCGGCTGTTGACCGTTATCGGCGTTTCGCCTGCGTGCTTCCCGCTTTTCCTTTTCCACATCGCGCATTTCCCTGGGAACGTCAAACGCGACGACGACTTCCTGGGGAGAACCGCTCAAATACGTCCCTTTTTCCACATCGTCTTTGCGGTAGGCAGCCGATTCCTTCACGTCGACCCCGATCAGCTCCACGTAGCCCTCGCGCCTGCCTACCTTCAGCTTCGCCTGCTCATTCAGCCGCTTGACTGGCATGACGGCTGCGATGCCCGGTATTTTTTTCAACTCCTGCACCGCTTCCATATTCAGCCTTTTGCGTTGATCGTCCGGGATCATCTCGTCCTTTTCCTGGTCGTAGTACATCGGTTCGACGTCCATCTCTGTCAAATTCCCGAAGTTCTCCAGACTTTTCACCGCATTTTCCTTCAGTCCCAAACTCAGTGCCATCATCGCGACAATGGCAGCCGTACCGATCATGACCCCAACCGATGTCAAGGCGGTCCGGAGCTTCATCCGCCACAAGTTTCTCCAGACGATGCGAAACGAATCCGTTACCTTCACAATATGTTCACCTCATACCCCTCGCCTACGCTGGCCTGTTTCTTTTTGGTACCACCCGGCCGTCCTGCAAATAAATCACGCGGTCGGACTGCCCTGCTACTTCCTGTTCATGGGTAACAATGATGAACGTAGTCCCATTTTCCCTGTTCATCTCTCTCATGAGATGAAGAATTTCCTGTTCGGTCTTCGAGTCCAGGTTCCCCGTCGGTTCGTCGGCCAAAATGATGCCCGGCTGATTGACGAGCGCCCGCGCAATGCTGACGCGCTGCTGCTGCCCGCCGCTCAGCTCGTTCGGCCGATGGTGGAGCCGCCCTTCCAGTCCGACCCGATGCAGGATTTCCGTCGCTTTCGCCCGCCGCAACTTGACGCTTTCACCCGCGAAGATCAGCGGCAGCTCCACATTTTCCAGCGCCGTCAGGTTGGGCAAAAGGTTGTACGACTGGAAAATGAAGCCCATGTGCTTGCGGCGAAACAGGCACAATTCATTTTCGTTAAACCTGGAGATTTCCTCCCCGCTCACCATCACGCTGCCTTCCTCCGGCTTGGTCAGACCGGCAAGCAGATTGAGAAGCGTCGACTTCCCTGAGCCGGACGAACCGCACAAAGCGACAAACTCGCCCCGGTTGACGTGCAGGTTGATATCAAACAGCACCGGAACCTTGATTTTCCCCGCTCCGTAGCTGTGATTGACCCCGGTTACCGTCAGCTCTCCCGTTGTGTTGGCCATTTTTTGCAGCACCTCATTCATTCTTTTCTCATAGGAAAGACGCAGAAAGTCGAAAAACGTAACAAGCTGGCCGAAAACCATTTCGCCTTCACAAAAATGCAACAGGTTTTTCAAAATCATGTAACAAACCTGTAACCAACTCCTCCCAGTCACGTACTACAATAAGAGTGTGAACAAAACACGAAAGGTCGATGACCGATGACAATCTATCGTTTTCTATTTGAAACCGCCACTCGCAGATGGGTCGAAATCATCAAGGCGCCAAGCATGTTCGAAGCAGCCAAACAGGCCAAGCAGCTCGCGAACAAGCGCTCCCGCTCCCTGTCTACGCCGATCCGTTTTTCGTTTCATCACGCCGCCTCCCAATAACTTGGACATCATAAGGAAACCGCTTCTCCGGGCAGAGAAGCGGTTTTTTATTTCGGGGGAGATCATTGACAACGCTGTTTTTTTCCCCTTACTATAGAGGGAGACATTACAGTGCATGACAGTAAAGCTCTGCATTCACTTCGCTGCTGCACAAAAGGGAGATAATCAAAAATGACAATGAAAAAAGCGCTTACCATTGCAGGCTCCGACACCAGCGGCGGTGCTGGACAACAGGCAGACCTCAAAACGTTTCAGGAGCTTGGCGTCTTCGGAATGACAGCCCTTACTGTCATCGTGGCCCAAGACCCGCACAATGACTGGTTCCACGAAGTGTTCCCGATCGATGTGGCCGTCTTGGAAAAACAGATCGAGACCGTTCTGGCGGGAATCGGCGTAGACGCCGTGAAAACCGGGATGCTTGGCACCACGGAGCTGGTGGACCTGGCCGCCCGTAAAATAGAGCAATACCAATTAAAAAATGTCGTCGTAGACCCGGTGATGATCTGCAAAGGGGCAGAGGCGCTCCATCCGGAAATCGCCATCAGCCTGCGTGAAGTGCTGCTTCCCCGTGCAACTGTGGCGACGCCAAACCTGTTCGAAGCGGGCATCCTCAGCGAGATGGGCGCGCTGACAAGCGTAGAAGACATGAAAGAAGCCGCAAAACGCATTCATGACTTCGGCACTTCTTACGTCGTGGTCAAAGGCGGCACCAAGCTGCAAAGCGGCAATGCCGTCGACGTGTTCTACGACGGGCACGCGATCGAAGTGCTCGAATCGGAGCGCTTTGACACTACATTCACGCACGGAGCTGGCTGCACCTTCTCTGCTGCGATCTGCGCGGAGCTGGCCAAGGGCAATTCCGTACGCGGAGCCGTCGAAGTCGCGAAGGAGTTCATTACGGAAGCAATTCGCCACTCCTTTGCCCTCAACCAATACGTCGGCCCGACCAACCACGGCGCCTACCGCCGCAAGTACCAAGGCTAAGATCATCCGTTTCCAAGCACAAACTCCTGACCAGCCGAGCAAACTGTCTCGGGGCCGGTCAGGAGTTTTTTTGTGCCGATGGCTTGTCGCGCTTACGCTTGTTTTTTCATTGCCACTTCCGACTTGAGCGATACAGTCGCCGGTTTTTTCCGCATCGAGCTTGCGGTAAACAGAACGAGTGCAGACCAGATGCACGAAAAGCTGATGAGATGGGCGGTCGTAAAGGGTTCTCCAAAAAGAAACACCGCGGTAAGCAGCGTAATCGTCGGAGTTATATATTGGATGAAGCCGATGATCGAGAGCGGCAAGCGCTTCGTGGCTTGGGCAAACCAGTACAACGGCATGGCTGTCGCGACTCCGGCAAGCGTCAGCAAAAGCATCTGCCACCATGCCAATGTCGTCGCCGTCTCTGTCCCGTCTGCCTGGAGCATGAGCAAATAACCGAGCGCGATCGGTGCGACGAACAGCGTCTCCCACGCAAGCCCGATCATCGCCTCCATCTTCACCAGCTTCTTCGCCAAGCCGTAAAACGCAAACGTGATCGCCAGCGACAGCGCAATCCAGGGAAAGACGCCGTATTGCAAGGTGATATACAGGACACCGCAGGCAGCCAGGACCAGCGCCACCCACTGCCCCGCATTCAATTTTTCTTTCAAAAAGATCACGCCGAGCAGCACCGTAATCAACGGATTCATATAGTAGCCAAGGCTCGTTTGCATGACCTGGTTGTTGTTCACCGCCCAGATGAAGATCAGCCAGTTCGCACTGATGAGCAAGGAGCAGATGGCAAGCGCCGCAACGATTCTGCCGCCGGATACCGATTGCCGCATCGCCCGCCAGCGTTTCGTTACCTGAATAATGATTGCGACAAAAAGAACCGACCAGACGATGCGATGAGCCAAAATCTCCCACGCCCCCATCGACTGAAACAGCTTCCAGTACAGCGGGAGCATCCCCCATGCAACATACGCGGCAAACGCATAAAGTATCCCTTGTTTCATGTCTTCTTCCTCCACCGATTTTGCCATAAGCCCCTCATATAGAGTAGTGTAACGGAATTGTCGCCAATCGGCTATGTATTCATCACCAGCATAGGCACTTCAGACACTTTCGTTCATTACCATGGCAGTGTTGTAGCAAGACATCTGATTACCTCAGTAATATATTGAAGTAACATTAAATTTTTCATTGTACCATTTTTAGCTGTGGTGTACAATAGGCATAATTTCAACCGAGTTTCGTCAGAAGAAAGGAATTTTCACCGATGACATACTGGCGCTCTGTTTTGTTCGTTTTGCTCGGGGCATGCAGCTACGGGGTGCTGTCCCTGTTCATGAAGCACGCGTTTGCCCTTGGTTTTACCCCTTACGAGATGAGCGGGAGTCAGTTGATTTTCGGCGGCTTGCTGATGACCGTAGCAGCCCTGTTTTTCTCGCGGGAACGGTTTCAGCCTCGCTATTTGCTGTACCTGGCCCCCGTCAGTCTGATGATGGCTGCCACCAGTATATTGTACCACCAGGCTGTCAGCCGCCTGTCCGCTTCGCTTGCCATCGTGCTTTTGTTCCAGTTCACCTGGATCGGCGTGCTGCTGGAATCGCTCGTCGACCGCAAATGGCCGACGGCAGAAAAATGGGTGTCGCTGCTCATGCTGGGCGGCGGGACTGTGCTGGCGAGCGGACTTGGCGAAGGCGGCCTGCACCATGTCAGCATCCCGGGCCTGGTCTGCGGTCTGCTGTCAGGCGCTACGTTTGCGCTGGTGATTTTTTTCAGCGGACGTGTCCTTCCGGGCATAAATCCTTATTTGCGTAGCGCGATTACGATCAGCATGGCAGCCGTCATGCTCGCCATCGTCTATCCGCCTACCTTTTTGTTCAATGGACGGCTGATGGACGGACTGCTTCCGCTCGGCTTGCTCGTCGCCGTATTCGGCTCGGTCATCCCGATCTTTTGTCTGGCGGTAGGCGTCCCCCGCATCGGCAACGGCCTGGCTACGATCTTGAGTGCCGTCGAACTGCCAACCGTCGTGCTTTTGTCCAGCTTTGTCCTCCGGGAAAACGTGACGCCTTCCCAATGGGGCGGCGTTCTGTTGATCCTGGCCGCCGTCTGCGTGCCGCAGATCAAATGGCGCAGGCTTTTCGCGCCCGCCCATGTCTTGGAGAAAAAAGGAATGTAGCCGAATCAGGCGTGTCGGTCCACCGGGGACTCGGCACGCTTTTTCCTTCCGCCGCATCTGGCACGTACACGATCGCCCAGGTGCCGGTGCGGACGATTTTTCATGAAGGGCTGAGCTGCTTCACCAGACGCTGGTCGCTTCAGGCCGGGGAAAGAGCTGGGTATCGCTCCGCTCCATGAACCGAATGCAAAAAGCCCAGCCAGGTCCGTGCAGGAACCTCGCTGGGCTTGTGCTGTTTCTTCTATGGGGCGATCGATGGGACTCGAACCCACGAATGCCGGAGCCACAATCCGGTGCGTTAACCCCTTCGCCACGACCGCCATGGAAGAGGAATCATTGGTAGCGGCGGAGGGAATCGAACCCCCGACCTTTCGGGTATGAACCGAACGCTCTAACCAGCTGAGCTACGCCGCCGCGCGCTATGGAGCGGGTGATGGGAATCGAACCCACGCGACCAGCTTGGAAGGCTGGAGTTCTACCATTGAACTACACCCGCAAAACAATCGCTTCCACCTTTGCGCAAGCAGTCCCTCGCCAGAATTGCTTGGCTCAAAAGTGGCTTTTGCCCCTCGAATACAAAGGCAATTGTACCATATGTGAACAAAAAGCCCCGTCTGCCCCAAAAAGCAGACCGGAACCTGTCGTTTCCCTGATGGTGCGGTCGAGAGGACTTGAACCTCCACGGTGTTGCCACCACTAGAACCTGAATCTAGCGCGTCTGCCAATTCCGCCACGACCGCAATCCGAAGATGGTGGAGGCTGACGGGATCGAACCGCCGACCCTCTGCTTGTAAGGCAGATGCTCTCCCAGCTGAGCTAAGCCTCCAACTCGATTCTCCACCACTTGCGAGGCCCCGCAAAGTGCAGGGGGTGTGCTTGGGCAACACCGAGGACTGTGCGGGGCCTCACGCCATTGTTGGAGATCTGTAGGTGACCCGTAGGGGATTCGAACCCCTGTATGACAGCGTGAAAGGCTGCTGTGTTAAACCGCTTCACCAACGGGCCATGATGGCGGATGGAGTGGGATTTGAACCCACGAGACGGGTCAACCCCGCCTACACGATTTCCAATCGTGCTCCTTCGGCCACTCGGACATCCATCCATACTTTTCGTTTGCCCTGTTCGTCTATCGCTCGGGCAAGAACTAATCTATCATATTCGAAAACCGATTTCAAGGGATATTTTAAAAGTTTTTCTGCGCGCCCTGCCCCCTCCCTCTCTCCGCTTTGCCTTGCCACATTTCCGCTTCCATTTTCGTGGAAATGGCCTAAAGCAACTTCCCCGTCTTTTCAATATGCTACCAATAACGATGGACCATGTGGAGTGATGATGGGTGGGCAGAAGAAGACGGCGCTCAGGACGAATTCCTTGTTTGTACGGAAACTGGTGCGGACCGGGCTGTTCGGGACCCGGCGCCCCGATTGACGATATCGACCGCTGCTGCAAAAAGCACGATCGCTGCTATCAAAAACGCGGGTATTTTTCCTGTAGCTGCGACCAGGAGCTTTTGCGTTGCTTACAAGACAAAATCGACAAGAATACGGAAAAAGGCAGGATAGCCGCCATGATTTCCGCCTTTTTTTCCCGCTCCCCCTGCATTCCGGACGACATGAAATAGCCTGTTTTGCGAATTGTCACGATTGTCATTCTTCATACAAAAAATGGTAACAACTTGGACATGAATCCGCCATAACTTTCCTGATTTTCCATTGGATTTTTTTGGTACGCTAATGAATGTCCAAGGAGGTTACAGGCCGTGGAAGTGCATATACGAACCGACGCCCGTGCAGCGCTGACGTTAAAGAAAGAAATCATGTGTCATGGAATTTCCTGCTTTTATATCCGTCCGCTTGAACAGGATCAAGTAGAATTCGTATTCCTCGCGCTCTCGGAGCACCAGAAGAAGCTCTTGTCCTATACGCTGCGAAATTACAGCTATGCCGTTACTTATCTATCCTGAAGCTTGGCCCAATCGCCACGATCTTTTTCGTCCCCTGGAAACAGGGGATTTTTTATGGCAGAAACGGCGCATGGCGAAGCGAAGCCAAGCAGCCGAGCGTCCCAGCAGGCAGAGAGCTTTCCAGGGCGAAAGCCCTCTGCCTGGCCGGCACTCGGTTGCTCTGATCGGCACGGTTGTCGTACATCCGCGCGTCCGCTTCCCGCCTACAATCCCTGCTGCTCGATGACGCCCAGGCGGTGCACATCGTCGGCGGTCACAGCCGCCAGCGCGTTGAGAAACTGAATCTGGAAGCTGCCCGGTCCCTCATCGCCCGCTTTCTGCGCGGCGATCTGCGCCGCGACACCATAGGTCACAAGCGCGGCAGCCCCGGCTGTCAGCGCGTCTTTTTCCACAGCGGCAAAAGCGCCCATGACGGAAGTCAGCAAGCAGCCCGTGCCTGTCACTTTGGTCTGGATCGGATGGCCGTTATGGATGGCATACACTCGGCTGCCGTCGGAAATGACATCGACCTTACCGGTAATCGCGACGACCGTTTTCAGCTTTTGCGCCGCCGCTTTTGCCAGCGTGGCGACATCTCCGCCAGCTTCGCCTGCATCCACGCCTTTGATCTCCCACGATTCGCCGATGACGTTGGCAATCTCCGCCGCGTTTCCGCGAATGAGCGCAACGTCCAGCTCGCGCACGATTTTTTGCGCCGTTTCGGTACGATACGGGGTTGCCCCTGCACCTACCGGGTCAAACAGCACAGGAACCTGGTGACGGTTGGCCGAGCTTCCGGCAATCAGCATCGCCTCTACTTCGCGTTCGTTCAAGGTCCCCATGTTCAGGACGAGCGCCCCTGCGATTTTGGCCATGTCGGCCACTTCCTGCTCGGCGTAGGCCATGACCGGAGACGCTCCCAGCGCAAGCAAACCGTTGGCCGTGAAGTTGGTCACGACGACATTCGTGATGTTGTGCACCAGCGGGTTGCTCTTTCGGACGTTTTCTAACAGCTTGCCAATGGACTCAAGCTTCATGCTAGCGATCCCTCTCTTTCGTATCTGCCGACTGGGGAATCATCTTGAACACTTCCACAATCTCCCCCAGCTCCGGATGATCCTGTCTTACTCCTATGATGATATAGGAATGATGGAGGGCAGGCAATTCGGGTCTGGTCGCGACCAGCCGCCACGTTGTTTTCGCGCGATCCGTCACACGCGCCAGGAAGGAAATGCGCCCGGCCCCTCTCCGCAACACCTCTACCTCGTCCAAGGTGCCGTAAATCTTCAAACGGTCGTCCGGGTGGGCAATCCGATTCTCCTCCACCCATTTTTCCTTTAACTCCTCTACCTTCAGCGACTTCCAGCGATCGAGAAACTCCCAATCCTTCGAGTGCGGAAAAATATGCTTCGTCTGCTCCAGGAAGGCGTTGTACTCCCCGTGCAGTTGATCGATGTATTCGTCCACTTCTTCCGAGATGACGCGGATGGAATCCTCTCCGCAGGTGCGGATATGATGAGCCAGGAACTTGAAGGACTCGATCATGTCAAAGTTTCCCCATCCCCAAGGCTGTTCGCCGAAAACTCCTCCCCGAGTCCGGCACTTTCGGCAGGTGAAGTAATAGTATGTAGCCATAGCTGTTCCCCTATCTCCCCTATGTGGTCTCTTTTCTGATATCGGTTCGGGGAGCCGTGCCCTTTATGTTACCTTCGAACCTATTTTAGAAAATGCGAGAGAGAAGTTCCAACCACGCAGGAGTACACGGTCACGTTGCGTTTTGCCGCAGACTTTTCCCCCATTCCTTTCCTGTGAAAAATCAGGAAAAAATGCCCTACTGGCCGATTTCTTTTCCCTTTATCATTGTCCACAGAGAGACAGACCATCGAAAACCAGAGGGAGCCATCATGAAACCAAGCCAAAAAATAGCGTCGCTCCTGGGAGCGGGCGTGCTGACAGCGCTTTTGGCGTGGCCCGCGCTCATGGGGCCGACGCAAGCAGCAGCCACTTCTTCTCAGGCAAAAGTCGTCGCGAATTCCCTGAACGTTCGCAGCGAACCGTCCCTCCAGTCGTCCGTCGTCGCCACGCTGAAATACGGCACCGCCGTTACTGTCGTTTCGGAAGATTCCCATGGCTGGGTCAAAATCAAATACCAGCAGGCGAGCGGCTGGGTTGCCGGCTATTATTTGCAGAAAGGCCCAGCAGGCACGGCGGACTCGCCAGCTCCTGCTCCCGCTCCAACTGCTTCGGCAAGCCAACGGACCGGGATCGTAGCGGCCGATGCCCTGCGCATGCGCAAAGGCCCTGGACTGGAGCACGACATCCTTCATGTGCTCGCCTTGGGCACGCAGGTTGAGATACTCAAGAAGCAGGCGGACTGGCTACAGACCAGAACCGCCGACGGAAAAACAGGCTGGGTATCGTCCCTGTACATCCGCGAGGGAACAGCCAGCCGTGCCGTCAGCAGCCGCAGCCATGCAGGGGGATTGCGGGGAAAAGTGATTGTCATCGATCCGGGCCACGGAGGAAGCGACGTGGGGACGCTCGGGACAAAATGGGGCACCGAAGAAAAGACGCTGAACCACAAAACCTCCTTGCTGCTGGCGAGCAAACTGCGCCAGCGGGGGGCACAGGTCATCATGACCCGGACTGCCGATTCGGAAAAGCCTTCTCTCGCGCAGCGGGTCGCGATCAGCGAAGCGAAAGCGGCAGACGCCTTTGTCAGCATTCACTACAACTCCTCGACAAAGCCGAACAGCGGTACGTTGACCTTTTTTTACGCGCAAAACAAAGATTACGACCTCGCCCGCAGCATCGAGTCCCGCCTGGCCGGAGGGATTGGCTTGAAGAGCAACGGCCTATCTTTCGGCAACTACCACGTGTTGCGCGAAAACGACAGGCCGTCTGTGCTTGTGGAGCTTGGCTTTTTATCGAATCCAAAAGACGAAGCGCTCGTTCGCACCGCCGCTTACCAGGAAAAAGCCGCACAAGCGATCGCGGACGGTCTCGCCGATTATTTCGGCAGCTAGCGGTACGGCAGGATGCTGTAGGAAAACAGTTTGCGCTCGAATTTGCCTTTGTCGCCAATGAGCTGGTACCACGTTTCCCCGATCAGCAGGTCGCAGGCGAAATCTTTTTCCAGCAACTGAACGATCCGGTTCGTATCTTCCTGCTCCTGATCGTCGGCTGTTGCAGAGGACAAGGCCAGCACAAAGTAGGACTGGTCCTCCTCCATTTCCAGAATTTGCAGGTAAACATCGTCGCCATGCTTGCGGTTAAACGCCTCGATGACACGCGCCAGTCCCTGCCTCGGCTCGACTTTGAATTTGGCCGCTTCCTTCCAGTTTGCAATCAGCGAATCATACAAGGAGCAGGTGAGAACGAAATGGCGGGTGTAGTCGCTGGGATCAAATGCTTTGGGCCCCGCTTTCCGCTCTTTTTCCGGGAGAACCACGAACGCTTTGTAGTTTTCAAAAAAACGATCGCTCATGCAGGCCCGTCCTTTCCGTCCGACAGCTTTTCGTATGAAGTAGTATCCACTACTCACCCAGGTCGTTATGTACAGGACAAAGGAAAAAGGAAAAAGGCCAAGTCGGTTTACCGATCGACTTGACCTTTTTCGCATGGTGGTAACGGTGGTATCGATATGCGTTTCAACTGGATTTCTCCTCATCGGTGTGTGAGCGAGACGCGGCCATGTCCGTGCGCCTCTTCCTCCACAGCGATTCCTGCACCACCGGCATTCACCGTCCAGGTAATGACCTGGCTGGAGATCACGACAGCCACTATGGTGTACAGCATCTCCTTCATCGGTACATACCAGAACGACAGGCCCAGCACCATGGCGTCCAGCAACAGAAAAATCGTACCGATGGACAAACCTGTGTACTTGCTCAGCAACAGGGACAAAATATCGTCGCCGCCCGTGGCGGCTCCGTAGCGCAGAACCAGCCCGGTGCCGAGTCCGGTCAAAATCCCGGACAAAACGGAAGCGAGTGGCATCACGCTGCGCAAATCCATCACAATCGGCGAAAACTGTTCGAACAGCTCATAAAACCCGGTAAAGGCCAGGGAAGCGAAAATCGTATCCCAGATGAACTGTCGCCCTCGCACTAACCAGGCAACCAAAAACAACGGGATATCCAAAAGCAGAATCATCATCGCCGGCGACAGGTCAAAAGCGTATTTGGCCAATAGCCCCAGGCCGACGAATCCGCCTTCAGACAAGTGGTTCTGATAGTTGATATGATAATACGCAAAAGCAAGCAAACAGGCTCCAAACAAAATCATTCCGTAACGTTGAGTGAATTGCAGCGCTCTCCTCATCATCGATTCCTCGCATTTTTGTCGGTTTTGGCACAGACGACCAACCGACCACGGAGGAACATCGCAAGTATAAGTCGCTACTCATACAAAGAGCCTCGCTTTCGTAGTAGGCTAGTCGTCCAAGTGACGGTCGACTACTACGAAGCTAGATGTAGGAGAGGTCATACCGTTTCCAGATCGTCCGATGGGGACGCATGGTATCCTGATCCTTTCCATTGCTTTTTATCTATTATAGCACAAAAAAAGGGAAAAAGACGACGCAAACCGTCTTTTCCCCTGCCTAAAAGCGAAATGCCCTTCTTTTGATTTCCAGCGGAATGCCTGCCGTGAGCAAAAACACCTGATCGGCCACCGCCGCCATCCGCTGATTCATCAAGCCGGCCAAGTCGCGGAACATGCGCCCCAGCGAATAGTCGGGCACCAGTCCGTCCCCGACTTCGTTGGTGACAAGCAAGATCGTCCCGGGAAAGTCCCGCACGGCGGAAACCAGCGCATCGACCTGCGCAAGCGTCCGCTCGAACGCCTTTTCTTGCTCGTGGCGAATCAGCCAGTTGGACAGCCAGACGATCAGGCAATCGACCACGACGACCGCCTGTCTTTGCGCAAGCTCGTCTTGCCGTTGCCTTGCCGCGCGAATCACATCCGCGAGTGCATAAGGCTCCTCGATCGTCTCCCAGCCGAATCCGCTTTGCTGGCGCCGCTCGCGATGCCTGGCGATCCGCTCCTGCATTTCCTCGTCAAAAGCTTGCGCGGTAGCGATATAAAGACCTGTCTGCCCCAGGCGAGCCGCGTATGTTTCCGCGAAGGTGCTCTTGCCGCTGCGCGCTCCGCCTGTCACGAGTACGATCATGTGATGACCTCCCTTACGAACCGGCTTGCAGCATGATCTGCGGCAAGTGATTCACAGGATGCTCCATGACGATCGGCCTCGTTCCGTACACGGCCTCGATCCGGTCGCTTTGCAGCATGTCTGTGGGCGTGCCTACGCCGATTTGCTCCCCTTTGTGCAGCATCAGCAGGCGATCGCAATAAAGCGAAGCCAGATTCAAATCATGAAGCACCGCAACCACGGTCACCTGCGTCGTCCTTTGCCACTGGCGCACAATATCCATCAACTGAATCTGGTAGCCGATATCGAGATAGGTAGTCGGCTCGTCCAGCAGCAATAGCTGCGGCTTCTGGACGAGCGCCTTTCCCAGAGCGACACGCTGCTTTTCTCCTCCGCTCAGTTGGTCCAGCGTACGATCTGCCAGCGGTGTCAGCCCCAGAAGCTGCATGATCTCGTCGATGAGCGGCGCGACGTCTGTCTTTTCCTCGCCCAGCCAGTTTTGGTACGGAAAACGGCCCATCTCCAGCACCTCGCGAACCCGAAAGCCGACCGGAGGCAGCCCTTCCTGTTCGAGTACGGCGAGAACCCGCGCCAGTTCCTTGCGCGTATAGCGACCGAGCGGTTTCTCGGCGAGCCGAATTTCCCCCGCATCCGCGGCAATTACACCGGAGAGCATGCCGAGAAGCGTTGATTTTCCGCTTCCATTGGGGCCAATAATTCCAAAAAACTCTCCCCGCCGGACAGCAAACTCGATCCCGCGCAGGACAGACACATTCTGGTAAGATTTTTGCAAGCCCCGCACTTCAATCACGATGAAACTACCTCCTTCCGATCCGTTTGTTCTGCTTCAGCAAATAGGCGAAAAACGGCGCTCCCAAAAACGCGGTCACGACCCCGAGCGGGATTTCTGTCGGAGCAAGCAGCATCCGCGCCAGCGTATCGGCCCACAGCACGTACACACCGCCGCAGATCGTCGCCATCGGCAGCAGAATGCGGTAGTCGGGGCCGACCAGCATCCGCACCAGATGCGGCACGACCAGCCCGACAAATCCGATAATCCCCGCAATCGAAACCGCCGCCGCAGTCAAAAGCGTGGAGACCAGCAAAATGGCCAGCTTCGCCTTGTCGACATGTACGCCGAGATGCGCCGCCTGCCGCTCCCCGAGCGCAAACAGGTTCAACGAACGAGCATAGCCAAACAGCACGAGCGCACCGATCAGCAAATACGGAATCAGTACGTATGTAAAGGCCCAGCCGCGAAACGACAGGCTGCCCATCAGCCAGAAGACGATCTCGTTCACGGTCTGATCCGACAAGGACACCATGAAGGACACGAGCGAACCAAGAAATGCCTGGATGACGACGCCGGACAAAATCAGCGTCTCTGTCTGTAGCTTGCCCTGCGTCTTGGCGAGCGCAAGCACAATCCACAAGCTGACGATTCCGGTCAAAAAGGCGACGACAGGCGTGCTCCACTCCCCGAGAACGGCGAACTGCAAGCCGAACAGGATCAGAAAAGCCGCACCGACGGCCGAACCGGATGCTACGCCCATCGTGAACGGGTCCGCAAGCGGATTGCGCAACACGCCTTGAAAGCCCGCGCCCGCAAGCGACAGGCAAGCCCCGATCAGAACTGCGAGCACGACGCGCGGAAACCGCACCTTCATCACAATCTGCTCGGACGACTCCGGCCATGTCGCCGGAATCCAGTCTGACATGCCGGGAAGCTGGTGCAAGAGGATGAGCCATACTTGCGAAAGAGGGAGCGCTGCCGCTCCCATCGAAATGCTGACTACCACGGATACGAGCAGCACGAGGCTGCTCGCTCCTCCCCATACAAGCCATTGCTTTTTCATTGTTTATTTCACCAGGTCAGGATAAATCGCCTTGGCTACCTCGATCAAGCCTTGTGTAATCCGTGGTCCCGGGCGCGCGAGAATGTTTTGATCCAGCCCGAAGATTTGCTTCTCGCGGATCGCTTTCATCGTATCCCAGCCGTTGCGGTTGGCGATGATCTCCTCCAGCTTCGCTCCTGTCTTCTCATCGGTAATGCCTTTGGCGTACAAAATGACGTCAGGATCGCTTTTCAAAATTTTTTCCTCGCTGATCGGATTCCAGCCCTCCGTGTCGGCCGCAATATTCGTTCCGCCTGCCAGCGTCACCAGCTCGTCCAGGAACTCCCCTTTGCCTACCGTCCAGCCTGGCGCAAACTCCAGGTAAACTCGTTTCTTGTCTTCCGGCTTTACCGCTTTGACGGCATCCTGGACGCGGGCGATATCCTGTTTCATGGCGGCGACGACTTTTTCCGCCTGCTCCTGTCGGTTCGTGATGACCCCCATCGTCAAAATGTTGTTCAGGATGTCATCTATCTTTTTCGGATGCGTAACGTACACCGGCATGCCGAGCGATTTCAGCTTGTCCGCAACCGGCTTTTCCATGGAGATTCCCCCGATGACCAGATCGGGCGACTGGGCGAGAATCGCCTCTTCGCTCGGCTTGACGACTCCGCCCACCTTCGGCTTCGTGCCGGCTTCTGCCGGATAGTCGTCAAAGTCAGAGACGCCGACGATCCGATCGTTCAAGCCGAGCGCGAACAAAATTTCCGTCTCTGCCGGAGAGGTAGAGACGATGCGTTGCGGCTCTTTGGCCACGGTTACTTCTTTTCCCGTGGCGTCTTTGACCGTAAGCGGGTAGACGGTCTGTTTGGCAGCTGCGTCCTGCGATGCAGTCTGCGGCGCCTCTGCCTGCGGAGCAGGTGCCGTCTGGGTGTTGCCGCCGCAGCCGACGAGACTTGCGGCCAGCACGAGCGGGATGAGCCATTTCCATGCGCGTTTCATATGTATGACTTCCTTTCTGTGCGACTGGTTGATTCCTAGCAAAGAAAAACCCTTCGCTTCCAACCGGAAAACAAAGGGTCGACTTGTCAGGATGACGGCGGCTCACGCCAAAAGCGTCCTGAACGGGCCGAACCTTTCCGCGAAGGCGCAGGCACATCAGACAAACAGGCAGGTCTCCTGGCTTGGCAGCTTTGCGACAGCCGCTTTACAGTGGCGGGACCGCGCCGGATTCGCACCGGCTTCCCTTTTCACCTCGTCCCTTGTGAGGACCAAGGCACCTGTTTGCGCGTATTCCATTGTCATGGCCCGCAAGCATGCTAAGACTCATCCACCATGATAGCATTCCTTTGTCAAAAAAAGAATGCTTTTTCACCGGCCGCACGGCTTTGCCACGCAGGCTGCGCTTCTTGTTCACACCACCGCCTGGCCTCTTCCGCTATGGTCGGTTCCTTTGCAAATAGTCGACAATTCCCATCGCACATACTTGCAAATCGAGCCGCAGCACGTCCAGCACCTCGTGCCCGTCGCCGATCCCCCGCGATTGCAGATGGGCCAAGACGCGTGCGAACAGCCGCTCCGCCAGTTCGCCATCGCCGAGTCCGGCGGCTACGACCGCCTCACCTTCCGCGACAAAGACAGGAAGCCACTCGCGCACCTGTCGGTAGACGCTGGCAACATCGTCGGTCGCGCCAAAATGACCGAAGTACATCCGCTCCAACTCGCGCTGTTCAAATCGTTCCACGGAGCGCAGCATCGCCTGCGGATCAAACTGGTTCGGCGAGGTGGACGGCAGGACGAAGTGAATGCCGTCCTTTTGGAGCTGCGGGTAGAAGACGCCCGCCGTATCGCCCGTGAACATGCCGCGGCTGACAGGATCGTATATGCTGAAATGGTGGTTGGCATGTCCCGGCGTGTCCCAAAATTCCAGGGCACAATGGGCGCCAATTTGCAGCGTCTCTCCGTCGCCGCGCACGATCATCCGCTCTTCGGGAACGGCGACAATCGGATCGAACAGACGGTCGAAATCGTCGCGATAGACTGCTCTGGCGCCCGCGATCAGCCGGCTCGGGTCTGCCAGATGGCGCGCTCCTTTTGGATGCACCACGATTTTTGCCTGCGGGCACTCGCGCAAAAAAAGCCCCGCTCCTCCCGCGTGATCGAGGTGAATGTGCGTCACGATGATATACTTCACCTGCTCCGGGGAAAATCCGAGCTTGCGCAGCCCTTCCCGTATGTACGGGACAGAGGGGCTTGGCCCTGTCTCGACCAGCGTCAGCTCTTCCTCGGCGATGACATACGTTCCCGTCCGCTGCTCCCACCCCATATCAAACCCGTCGATCAGATGGATGCGCTGCCCCAAGGAAATCGGTTCTGTAGGCTTCATATGTACCTCCTCTTTTTCAGGAATATTTCCACTTTATCATCTATTCGACAACGAGACGACAGACCCCTTTGCCGCTATGGACACGAAGCGATGCAGGCGACCTGTCCGTTCGTCATTTGCACCAGTTGCCCGGGAGTCAGTTGAAATACCGCCTTCGGATGCCCTGCCGCCGCCCAAATGACTTCATAGCGGAACAAGTCTTCGTCAATCCACGTCTCGATGGGCGCGCGATGCCCGACAGGGGCCACGCCGCCGATTACAAAGCCCGTTTTTTCCCGGACAAAATCCGCATCGGCTTTGCCCGGCTTTTCTCCGACCAGCTTTGCCAGTCGCTTCTCGTCAACCCGGTTAGCGCCACTGGCGACCACGAGCAACGGCTTGTCTGACGAGGGCAACCGAAAAATGATCGATTTCGCGATCTGCGCCACCTCGCAACCGATCGCGGCCGCCGCTTCCGCCGCCGTCCGGGTGCTGTCCGGCAATTCGACGACTTGATTGGCGTACCCGAGTTCCTTCAGCTTCGCCTGTACCTTTTGCGCGCTTTCCTTTACTGGCTGCATCTGTCCCATTCTCCTTTCGCTCCTATCATCTGCCGTGCCACTCATGTCTCTTCGTAGTACATCACGACCTGGATGACCGCTTGCTGTTCGCCGTCATTGCTGTACGCGTGGGGGACGTTTCCCGTGAAGCGAATCGCGTCCCCTTCGCGGAGGCGAAACGTCTCTTCCTTGATTTTCAAGGCAAACCGCCCGGCGCTGACGCTGATATACTCGTACACGCCGTCATTGTGCGGCATGGAGAGATAGCTCGCGCCCGGGTCCAGCTCGATGCGGAACATCTCCATTTTCGTTAGCGGATCTAACGGAAACTGCAAGTAAGCCCTGCACAAGCCGTTGTCCTCGACAATCGGGACAATATCCGCCAGCGACACGACCGAGACAACGCTGTCCGGAGCCTTGAGCAATGCGGAAAAGGACACCTGCAAGCCCGTTGCTATTTTCCACAGCGTCGTCACCGTAGGCTGGGAGTCTCCGCGCTCTATCTGGTACAGCATGCCTTTGCTCACGCCTGTCAGTTCGGCCACCTTGTCGAGACTCAATCCTCTCTTTTTGCGCAGAAGCTCCAAATTGTTTCCGATGACTGTCTGGATCGATTCCACGTTGCCCGCTCACCGCCTTGTATGTAATCTCAAACAAATTATACATGATAGCAAACAAACAGGAAAGAAAAGCGGGGGAGCAGGCATGAAAAAAGCACCGCCTCCAACCAGACCGAAGCTTCCCATCTGGTTTGGGGACGGTGCGGATCGTGCCATTTCGAAGTCGCCGTCTGTCTACGCTTGCGTGTAGATCAGGACGGCATCCCGGAGAAATGCGGCTGCTCCTGGCTTGATTTTCTCGTAGTAGGCCGTAAAGCGCGGGTCGTCCACATACATGTGCGCCACCCCGGCGTGCGCTTCCTTGCTGTAGCTGTCCCAGTAAAAGCTCAGCCACTGGCGATGCAGGTCGGCCGCCCTCTGGGCAAGCTCGCTGGCCGGATCTCCCGTGGCAACCGCCTCTTCCAGCGTCTTGTGCAGCTCTTCGTTCACCTGTTCAAGCCGCGCGTACTCTTCTTCGGTCATTTCCCGGAGCTTCCGGTTGGAGCGTTCCACCTGCTCGTCGCCGTATTTGGCGCGAATTTCTTTTCCGTACTGCTTTTCGTTGTCGTCAATCAGCTGCTGCTTGAAGCCTTCGAATTTTTGTTTGTCCGTCATCGTTTTCGTCCCCTCTCGTTGCGCCAAGGTAAGTTCGACATTGGCGATCAGCCGGTCGAGCTGCGCCCGTTTGTCCAGCAGCTTCGCGCGGTGCTCCCGCAGCGCCTGGACAGCGTCGAAGGTCGGTGAGCTGACAATTTCCTTGATCTCCTCCAAGCTCACCCCCAGCTCGCGGTAGAACAAGATTTGCTGCAAGCGATCCACCTCTGCCTGCCCGTAAATGCGATACCCGGATGAATTGATTCTCGCCGGCTTGAGAAGGCCAATCTCATCGTAGTATCGGAGCGTCCGGGTGCTGACGCCCGCCAAGAGACCCAGCTTTTGCACCGTATATTCCATCTTGATCCCTCCCGACACATTCATCGTACACATTGACGCAGCGTCAAAGTCAATCGTTGTTCCATCTGGAAAAATGTGTTAATCTATAGGGAAGCCATTGAGAAAAGGGGGACGTTTGCATGTTCTATGCCCTCGTTGTTATTGTGGCTGTTCTCGGCGCCGCCTACTTTTTGACAGGCTCGATCAGCCTGCGGGCAAGAGACAAACACGCAATCCGGCATTACGCCGATGACGCCTATGCGCAGCAGACGATGAACCATCTGAGCCAGCACAACCACAATCCGTTTTGAGCACCATGAGAAAGCCAAAGGCTGTGCCGATGACGTGGCGCAGCCTTTGGTTGCCCTTATCTTGAATGAGAAAAAAAGCTGCCCACAGTTTCGCGGGCAGCCTTTGTGTTTTTCGGGATGGAAGTCACGTCTTTTTAGAGAGCCTGGAATGTATCTGTCAGTACAGGTACGATCTGTTTCTTGCGGGACACGACTCCCTTGAGAACGGCTTTGTTGTCAACCAGCGTGACGTTGTACGCCTTTTCAACCGCTTGCGTAGCCGTACCGAGCGCCAGCGCCACAGAGTCGTTGTTCAGGATGTCGGTTACGACGAACACGAACAGATCCAGCCCTTTCTCCGCGATGATCGCGGAAATAGACGCTTCCAGCTCGCTTTGGCGAGCCAGCACGTCGTTGACGTCCACGGCGTTGACTTGGGCGATTTCCACTTTCGCGTTGCCCATCTGGAATTCTTTTGCATCCAGGGAGAGCAGTTGGGCGATCGTTTTGTCGCTCAAGTCTGCGCCTGCCTTGAGCATCTCCAGACCGTATGCTTGCAAATCCACTCCAGCGATTTCCGCCAGCTCATGGGCAGCAGCGACGTCTTGCTCCGTGCAGGTCGGGGATTTCAGCAGCAGCGTGTCCGAAATGATCGCGGACAGCATCAGGCCCGCGATGTCTTTTGGAATTTCCACGCCGTTTTCCTTGTACATTTTTTTCAAAATGGTGGCGGTGCAGCCGACGGGTTCCGCACGGAAGTAGAGCGGATTGCTTGTCTCGAAGTTCGCGATGCGATGATGGTCAATGACCTCGACTACTTGCACCTGTTCGATGTCGTTTGCGCTCTGTTGGCGCTCGTTGTGGTCCACGAGAATGACTTCATTGACTTCGTTCGCCACTGTTTCCACGAGACGCGGCTCTTTTGCCTGGAAGTAATTCAGGACGAACGCTGTCTCGCTGTTGATGACGCCAAGGCGAACCGGCTCTACGTTGGCACCGAGCTTCGTTTTCAGATCAGCGTAAACGAGCGCCGAACAAATGGAATCCGTATCTGGATTTTTATGACCGAAGATTAGCTTTTTTTCCATCATCCATACTCCTTAGTCGTATATTGGCGTCAAAATTATACCACATTCCAGCGGGTAATCCCAAGTAAGATTATAGGTTCTGCTTGGAGGAATGGGAATACGGGATTTCCAGAAAATGAAAACCAACCATATGAAAGCCTGTGCCTGTTTGCCGCAAGACAACAACGCCGTACTCCGCAAAAACGGTACCTCCATGCCATTTTGCAAGGTCACGCCGCGCGAGGCAGTGCGCTGGACAACTGACAATCACGCGCGCGTTTGCCGCCGAGCGCTGGCTACGTACGCGATGAGCGAGCGACCTGCTCAGGCAAAACAACCCCAGCCCGCCCGAAAACCGTCCAAAATGCCGAACTGGCCACTTTGCCTCCCAGCCCGGGCGAGCCTTACAATAGAACCAGAGCAGCGATCATTGGCCGCGATCGCCACGAGCAGGAAAGAGAGTGTGAATCACGTGTAACCGTATCGTTTCTGCCCTTTTTCTGTTGGAAAACGCCGAGAAAATGAGAAGGAGAAACGATTGTCGTTGGAATCCCCCATCTGGAAAGCTATCTTTTTTTGAACGTATCTGGTTGTGACCATGCACGCCGTCGTCAGCTCGATGATTACGCTGGAAGTGACAAACCCGGCGCGCGTGCAAGTCGCTGGACCGCCGAGCCAAGTTCTCGGTTCGGCTCCTAGCGAATGGTCGCCGAACCGAAAATCATAACTGGAAAAGAGCCAAAACGTGCCCGGACACTTCTCGCCTAGCCAAATGTCCGGGCTTTTCACGCCAAAAAGCGAAGCGACCCTCTCACGTACAGGAAGGAGTCTGTCATGCGAAAAGTTGAAGTCTGCCCCTACGATCCGCGCTGGCAAGCCTTGTTTGCCGCGGAAGCCGAGCTGCTGCGCCAGGTATTCCGGGACAACCTCATACACATTCATCACATCGGCAGTACAGCCGTGCCCGGGCTGAAAGCAAAGCCGATCATCGACCTGTTGCCAGCTATGTCGCAGGCAAGCATGAGCTGGTCCAGTCATTGGAGCGAAAGGCGCTGGCCTGGAAAGCGCGTGGCGCCAACTAGCGTCCACGAAAAATACGCCGGGCGTCTTTGGGGTGACCGCTCGGACTCATCGCTGATAGCTTCGAATGGCTCCACTCGCTGCTGGGCGGATGGAAAAGGGAGTAAAACCAGCATGCCGACCAGCCCACAACCTGCCCTCTCAAGCGGCTGCCAAACGCCCGGTTTGCTCCCCGTTCCCTTCATTCCCCTGCCTGTTCCACTCGACAGCGGCTGGCGGTTCCCTTATTCCTCCTGCTTCGTCTCGATGGATAGCCCTTCCACGTGCTTGCGGCTCATCAGCTTTCGTTTCTTCCGGTTTTCTTTCGTTTCAAACACGATGTCCATGTCGTAGTCCGCCGGGTACAGCTCCTTGCTCTCGATGTGCAGGGCGAGCCGTTTCTGGTTGATTTTGAATTTCTGGTTTTGGATCATGACGCCGACGTTGCCTTTGGCGTCCGCGGTAGAAAAGACAATGCCCGTTCTGCCCAGATACGACACGAAAACACAATCCCCAATGGCGAACGGTTTTTTCTTGGTTGCGGGTGGCTCTCCGTCGATCTCGGAGGCGGGCGGCAATGGCTGTTGGTCTTGGCTCGATTGCTGCTCGGTTGCTTGCCCCTCCGTTGCTGGCAGCTTATCCGCTGGGTTGGCCGCTCGTTGTCCCTCGGATTCTCGCGTCTTAGCCGCCGGATTCCCGGCTTCGCGCACCTCCGCTTCTCGCATCGCGACCGCTTGCTTCTCGCTGACTTGCGCCGCTGCCACAGCCCCCTGCTCGCCCCTTCGCGCACCAGCAAAGCCTGTTTGCGTAATCTCCCGCGCCCGCTGAATCATCTCCGGCGGAATCCCCAGCTTCGTGGCGATCACGAACGCGTAGCTTTGGCCCGCTTCGCCGATGCGCAAGCGATAGAGCGGCTGGAGCGTCTCTTCGTCAAACTCCATGCGCGCATTTTGAAAACCGTCTGTCGCGGCGGCAAACTTTTTGATTTCGTTAAAATGCGTCGTCGCGATCACCGTCGCGCCTCTTCGGTGCAGCTCCTCCAGAATCGCAATCGCCAAGCCCACCCCTTCGCCCGGATCGGTGCCGGACGCCATTTCATCGATCAGCACGAGAGTCGAGCTGTCCGTGACCCGCAAAATCTCTAGTACATGTTGAATATGGGCGGAAAAGGTGCTCAACGCATGCTCGAGGCTCTGCCCATCGCCGATATCTACCGCGATCTTGCGGAAAACAGCGAAGCGGCTGCCCTCCTTCACCGGCACCAGCAAGCCGGACTGCACCATCGCGGTCAACAGGCCGACCGTCTTGAGCGCCAACGTCTTTCCGCCCGTATTCGGGCCGGTAACGATTAGCGACTTGTAGCTTTTGCCGATCTGAACATCCAGCGGAACCATCTGCCGACCCAGCAGCGGATGCCGCGCTTCTTTTACGTCGATCAGTCCGTCCTCGTTCAACTCCACGTTCACCGCCCCCAATGCCAGCGCGTACCTGGCCTTGGCAAACAAAAAATCGTACAGGCCGACCGTCTCCACATTTACGTGCAGCTCCTGTGAAAATTCTTCCGCGACAGCGGACAGCTGCATCAGCACCTTGGTCACCTCGCGCGCTTCCTCGGCCCTGAGCGCCGCCAGCTCGAACTGCACCGCGCCAAGCTCTGCCGGCTCCATGTAGACGGTCTGGCCGCTCGCCGATTCGTCCACGACACTGCCCGTCACTTGCCTGCGATGCTCCTTTTTGATCGGCAGGACGTACCTGCCATTGCGCTTGCTTATGACGTTCTCTTGCATGATCGAGCGGTATTTGTTCGTGAGCGAATCGAGCTGCCGCTTCAGCCGCTCTTCCATCACGACGATGCGCTTGCGGATTTTCAGCAAATCTTTGCTCGCCGCATCCACGACCTGCCCGTGCCGGATGCACTGCTCGATCTCCGTCTGCAAGCGGCTCAGCGTGTACATCGTCAGCGCGTACGAGCTGACACGCGGCGCTATTGGCGCTTTGCTCGCCATGTATTTCGAGAGCTGGGCGCAGCTTACGAGAAACTGGTGGAGGTGCGAAAAATCAGCTTCCGTAAATACATACCCGGTCCCGAGCAGCGACATCATTTGCTCGATTCCTGCGAGCGAAGGAATCGGGACGCTCGCGCCATGCGCAAGCAATGCTTTTGCCTCCGCTGTTTCGTCGAGCTTTTTGCGCAGAACTTTGGCCGAGTCGAGCGGCTGCATGCGCTCGACGTGCTTTTTCCCCACGTACGACACCGCGTACTCCATGAGCGCTGCTTTGATCTTGTCGTATTCGAGACGTTGCCATGCTTTTTCGTTCAAGGTGAATCGCTCCTTTTTCGCATCTTTTTTTGCTCATCAACAAAAAAAGGACGAAGAATGAACAAACGTCATTCTCCGCCCTTTTACGGGTGACCCCCAATCATACGCGCGCAAAACAGCCTCTCTTCCAGACGGCAAGCCGCTTACGAAAAAGCGGCTGGGCTGCCGTAAAAAGGACACAAAAAAACCGCGCTGAACAACAGCACGGATTTGGGCGCAATGATTAGGGGAAAACACCCCTGGAGCATTCAATGATATCCGCTGTTCTTACCAAATTCCAAGGCCGGAAAGTAACCATCACAAATAAACTTTGCCAAACGCGCAAAATTTTCGTGAACGTGCTTCTAGCCTTTTGTATGGAATTGCGTTAGGTAAGAACAACCGCCGACATCAACATCTCTCCCCTGATAAGGTTACTCCCACTATAGCTCACCCAAACAGCCACCGTCAAGAAAAGCTATCGCGGCTAACCGTTCCCTCATTCGTTCTCCGCTTCCTGAGCAAGTTGGGTGCCCCGCTTTTTCCCCTGCCTTCTGAGGACGAGCAAGCATGCGTAGTACAGGAGCGAAGCCGACATCCCCAGCCCATAAAAAGAAACAAGCGCCCATCTCCACCCTCCAGTTACGATCCGAAGCAACAGCACTGTCGCCACGATTCCGGCTACAGCATAGAGCAGCGCTTCCCACAGTACAACCACCGCTCTCCTTTTCGTGCGCAAAGGCCGCATGAGCCAGTCGATCGCAACCGATTGCGGCAAACCCAATACAAAGACGGTCGGGAATGTAAACATCGCCACAAAAAGAACCATGGAGCGATCCTGAAAAAAGAAAATGGCCGCGCCCAACGTAAACAAAAAGCTGGCCATCACTCCCGCGAGAAAGCGCTCTGCCATCGCGCCCCTCCTCCTTTTCGCCCACCAGACGCAAGCCGCTTATACGGCTGCCAGGTCCACTCGCGGGCTTATTCGTTTCCAGCTTATCATCATTTGGATGAAAATGGAATGAAGCAAACACCATTGCGCCCACGCGGGAATACCTTATTTTTACAAATAACCAAAGGAGAAACGAAATGGAAATCACTTCTTCCCCCCTGACCGAATCACAGATGCTGGCGATTATCCGCGACGGGCTGCCGCAGACGAAACAGCCGAAATCGTTCCTCATTGTAGGCGCTGGCATGGCGGGGCTGGTCGCCGGGTCGCTGTTGAAGCAAGCCGGGCACCGCGTGACGATTGTGGAAGCTTCGGAGCGCCTCGGAGGCAGAGTGTTCACGCGGCGCTGGCTGTACGAGCAACAACCAGATATGCTGCGCTTTCCCGTAGCGCCAAGCGAAAAAGGCAAGTCCGCTGACGCCCTTGCCCTCATGGCTATCGGACCGCTCCTCGATTTCATCAACCAAAATCCGGAGCAACACTGGCCGCTTGTCATTCAGGAATACGATAAATATTCGATGGAGCTGTTTATGCGCTTCAATCCGATCGGTACCTCCCTGTCGGCAGCTGCGGTCGACAAGATCAAGGTGTTGAGCGGCTTTGAAGGGTTCCCCGAGCTGTCTTTTCTGGAAATTTTGCGCGACTTCATCCTGTTCGCGCCCACTTCCCGCTTCTATGAAATAAGCGGAGGGCTTGACCAGCTTCCCCAATCGTTTGCTCCGATTTTGCGGGAAAACATTTTGTTTCATCATAAAATGACCAAAATCAGCCAACACGGGCAAAAAATCGCCATCTCCGGAATCGACCTCGCCTCCTTTCGCTCGTTTCAACTGGAAGGAGACATCGCGATTGTCACCGTTCCCTTTTCTATCCTGCAATTTGTCGAAGTCGAGCCGAAGAGTCTGTTTTCGTTTGGAAAATGGAAGGCGATTAACCAGCTGCACTATGTCTCCTCCACCAAAATCGGTCTACAGTTTTCCACAAGATTCTGGGAAGAGCATGGGCTGTACGGCGGACAGACAATCTCCGACCTTCCCTTGCGCTTTGCCTATTATCCAAGCCATGGGTTTCGGCAGCCCGGCGGAACGATTCTGGCGAGCTACACATGGGAGGATGACGCGCTGCCGTGGATCAGCATGTCCCAGGACGAACAAATCAGGCAGGCGCTGCGCCAGCTGGCTATCATCTTCGGCGAGCAAGTGTACAGGACGTTTGTGACAGGCGTGGTCTACAACTGGGCGACACAGCCTTATACCTCTGGTGCCTTCGCCTTGTTCAAGCCCTTGCAGGAAACGGAGCTGTCCATGGCTATGGCTGCCCAGGAGGGTCCTGTGCTTCTGGCCGGGGAGCATACCTCTTCCCGGTATCACGGCTGGATTCAAGGCGCGATCGAGTCTGGCGTGCGGGTCGCTGTGCAAGGACACAACTCGCCTCATCCCTCGCGCCCACCGCGTGCCTGATCTCTCCTCAGGCGTTTTCCTCCGCCGCTTCGTCCGATTTCACTCGCATGCTGCCTGTCAAAAGCAGTTGCATCAGCGCTTTTTTCATGGCCCGCAGCTGTTGAAGCTTCGCCTCCTCGACCGTGCGTTTGCAGAGAATGCTTTTGATCCCCGCCACGATTTTGTGCTGCTCCTCCAGGGGAGGAAGCGGGATCAGGATGGCCTCCACGCGCTTCAAGCCAAGCTTCGGCACGCCTGTCACTCCTTTCAGCACCGCAATCTGTCGCTGGCAAAAATCCGAGCTGAGGGCAAACATGAGATAGTCGAGATCAATCCGGTCGCTGGTCGGCGTAATCTTGGCAGCGTTTTCCGTCAGCAGGGCTCCGTCGAGCGCGTCGGGGACTCTGCCCGCCGCCCCTAAATAAATCCCCGCAATCGACAGGTACAGATCGTACCTGGAGATGGTGTACCGCTTGATTTTGTTGTAAATCTCTTCGGTTGCGTATTTGAGCTGCTCCTGTTGCACGGTATAGCCGCCCAAATCGGATACCCGTATATACGGATAGGGAGTAACGGTGTCGACCAGTCTGCTGCCTTTTGGCACTCGTTTTCCGCCCTGGACCTTGGCAATCTCCTTCAACCGGACGAACGACCAACCCTTTGGAATCGTTCCCTGGTCCGTCTGGACAAACGCCGTGTGTCCGATTCCTTTTGTAAAAAGCTCGTGCATCAAGCCCTTTTGGATGACCTGTATCTGCGCGACAATCGCTTCGGTCTTCTCGATGACGGCATCCACGGAGGTGAGAATGGCCGCTATTTTTCTTTGCTCCCACAGGGACGGATAGCAAATCGGGATGGACTCCAGCTGTTTCGCGCTGATATTGAGCTGCGCCACGCCTGCTGCCATGGTCAGAACCCGGTCGCGAAACCCTTTGGAGGTCACCACGAATTTCAAATACTCTCTATGTACGAGCAAGTCGTCCCTGACTTGCAATCTCCCGACCCGCTGATTCAAAAGCGCGGGCAGATCGGCTTCGTGAACTTCGGCGAAATTTTCAATACTGCCAGACATACCGAGCAACAGATCGCCCGGCTGGAGCAAAAACGCCCGGTACTTGTCGAGCGTCGTTTCAGGGAGACATTTGGCCTGCGACAAGTCCAGACGGCCGTTTTTCATGTTGCTCATCCGGACGACGGGAGTCCCTTCGTCCACAAACGCGGCGGAGGAAAAAGGATAGCCGCCTTGCACGCGCACGGCCAAACCGAGCGGCGCTGTTTTCCATTCAGACATCGTACCCCAACTCCTTCAAGAAACGGAGCATTTTTCCCTCCATCTCGCTGCGCTCTGCCTCCAGCACGCGCAGCTTGGCCAGTGCCGCTCCTACGTCAATCTGGGCTTCCTGCTCAGACAAGTCGATGTAGCGGGCCAGGTTCAGGTTGTAGTCGTTGGCCTGAATCTCGCTATGCTCGACCACCCGGCAGTACCTGTCGACTGCTTCCCACTTTTCATAGGCGGACACGATGTCCTGCACATCGGCGTCGCGCAGGAAGTTTTGGTTTTTTCCCTCCTCATAGCCGCCTGCGCCATGCAAGAAAAACACTCTCTGCTTTTTGAACGCCTCTTTGTTGCGGTTCAAAATCAAGATGCAGGCAGGAATTCCCGTTCCGTAAAAAAGGTTGGGCGGCAAGCCAATCACCGCTTCCACCAAATCTTCCTCCAGCAACCCTCGGCGGATGGCCGCCTCCGCTCCGCTGCGAAACAGCACCCCGTTTGGCACGACTACGCCCGCCTTGCCGTTTGGACGAAGTGTCGCCACCATGTGCTGCACAAAAGCGAGATCGCCCTTGTCTTTCGGCGGCAGTCCAAAGCGAAACCGGGCAAGCGTGTCTGTCCGTGCCTCTTCCAGCCCCCAGTTGCTCAGGCTAAAGGGCGGGTTGGCGATGACGCGATCGTACAAAATGAGTTCATCCTGCTCGACCAGCTTCGGCTCGCGGATGGTGTCGCCTTTTTCGATCCGATGATCACATAGGCCGTGCAGCAGCAAATTCATCTTGCAAATCGCCCATGTCTGGAGGTTGCGCTCCTGGCCGTGCAGCGTGATGCGCTGCGGGTTGCCGCCCTGTGCCTTGATATAGCCAGCCGCCTGAATCAGCATGCCGCCGGAGCCAGCCGTCGGGTCGCACACGCGCATGCCTTCCTCCGGCTTAATCAGCTTCACGATCAATTCCACGACCTTGCTCGGCGTGTAAAATTCCCCCCCCTTTTTTCCCTGCATCGGCGGCAAACTGCCGGAGTAGGTACTCATACGCTCGTCCCAGAATATCCGGTTCCGACAAGTTGTCGTTGCCAAGGTCGATCGCGGAGAAATGCCGGATCAACTGCTGCAAAAGCTTGTCCGGCAGCCTTTCCTTGTCGCTGAAGTCGATTGTGGCAAACACGCCACGCAGCATGGGATTCTCCGCTTCAAGCACGGCAAACGCCTCGTTGATCGCTTCTCCGATTCCTTCTGTCAGCATCTGAAGTCTCTGCCAGCGAGAATGTTCCGGGACGAAAAAAGGGGGAACGTCACGAGCGGATGTTCCGCCCTCGTCGCCTCCCCGTTTGGGGGAATGCCGCTCGGCTTCGCTGAAAACATCGTGCATTCGCTTGAGAAACAACAACCCGAAAATATAGTTTTTATAGTCAGCGGAGTCAATGCTCCCGCGCAAGATATTGGCCGATTCCCACAGATGGGATTCCAGCTGCGGCAGCGTGATCTTGGCCATGATGCCCTCCTCTTTGTCCCATTCTTTTGCGTACGATTTTTTCCTGGGCTTCCGTCCCCTGTTCGGACCGTCCGGACCCCTCGTTTCATTATGTAGGAGGTATGCCTTTTTTTCTATGATAGCAGGGGGACAAGAGGTGGCGGCATCCCGATCCCAAGCAGAAAAACCACTATTCGCAAATAGTGGCTCTGACATGTTTTTTGGCCCCCGTAATCCAGTTGACGGCCATACCGTTCGTCTACTGGCTAGTCTTCCAGCGACTTCATCCTCGCCTGAATGTCTCGCAAGCTCGTAATGACACAGGTAGGGACAATATCATCTTCCGGCGTCAAGCCATGTCGGTTGATCCACATGTTGCGCATGCCGACCGCGTTTGAGCCCTGAATGTCCGTCGTCAGCTTGTCCCCGATCATGACGCCTTCCTCCGCCGTGATGCCCAAGAGACTCATGGCGTGTTCGAAAATCTCTGCCGCCGGCTTGCCCCGGCCGAAATCACCCGAAATCACGATATGGTCAAAATAGGCAGCGAGGTTCGGCACGCCTGCCAGCTTTTCCTTTTGCAGATCAGGGGAGCCGTTTGTAAGCAGCAGCAGCTTGTATGTGCCCTTCAGCTGGTCGAGCACCTCGAACGTTTCTTCATAGACGATCGGACGGCTTCTCCGCTCCGCGACAAACATCTCCCCCAGTTTGTAGCCAAGCTCCTCGTCCTCGATGCCAAGCGAGCGCAAACCGCGCGTCCACGCCTCCTTCCGGTACGTGGGGACGAAAGCTTGCAGCTGGCGAAACTCCTCTTGCTTTCCTTCCGTAAATTGCCCCCACAGTCCTTCAAACGGATTAATGCCGATCATCTTCGCAAAGGGGAACGCTTCGAAGGCTTCATACAAAGCCCGAGCTTCCTGGCAGACCGCGGCCTCCAGGCGCTCCGCATCCAGCTTGTAATACTTGGCCGCTTCCGTACAGGTCGCCCAAAACGCCTCTTTCACACTGCGCTCATCCCACAACAATGTATCATCCAAATCAAATAAAATTGCCTTGATCGCCATCAGTCTGATTCCCCTTTTTCTCCTCGTCATCTCTCTCTTCCTCTATGATTACGGAAATCTGCTCTTTTATCAACAGCGTTCTGCGAAAAGGAATCCGGCTTTCTGTTCGTAAACGGCTGGAAAATCTCCGCTAGCGGCTGTCAGGCTGCGCCTGCTCTTTTGCTGCGATCGGCAATACCGTCGAATATTTGACTTCTCGCAGGGACAGGTTCGTTTGCAGCCGGGAAATGCCGAGCTTGTTCAGCTTGCGGATAAAGCTGTCCAGCCCCTTCCGATCGTGGATGGCGACTTTCAGCAGGTAATCGTATTCGCCCGTCAGACAGTGGCTCTCCAACACTTCCGGCATGGCGCGCAAGGCATTCTCCAGTGTTTCCAGCTGCTCTGCCTGGTGAAGATTCGTACTGATAAAAATAAAGCACAAGAGGTCAAAGCCGAGCTTTTCCTGATCGAGAATCGCCACTTGCCGGTTGATATAGCCTTCCGCCCAAAGCCGTTTCACCCGGGTATGCGTCGCAGGCGGCGACAAATTCACCCGCCTCGCCAGCTCGGTATTGCTGATCGTCGCGTCTTTTTGCAGCAAATCCAGGATGTGCAGATCGACAAGATCCAGCCCTTTACTGACAAAAGCTTCCATGTGATTCTCCCCTCTTTTTATTCTTCGAAAAGCGGCGCGATTTTCCCGCAAAAAACAGAGGAAATTTTCTTTCATGCCGCTATTTCTGCGAATGGTTTTGAATTTTTTATAATACACAACATTTTGTTTTGCAAGTCCGACGAAAATGCTATGTTCATAAATAAGCTGCTTTTCCACTCATCCGTCATCGAAAAAGGAGTCATCTTCTATGCCAAAAGCTTCTGTCTTGCTGCTTTTTACCAGTTTTCTGTGGGGTGGAAACTTCGTCCTGGGCAAGTCGCTCGTGGGGCACGCGTCCCCGCTTACCTTGACCAGCCTGCGCTGGCTGATCGCCGTCTTATGCCTGCTGCCGATTGTCTGGCGGAAGGAACGCAAGCTGTGGCCGGCCAAAGAAGCGATCCTGCCCCTCATGCTGATGGGGCTCACTGGTGTCGTCCTCTTCAACGTGTTTCAGTTTCTCGCGCTGGAGACGACGACCGCGACGAACATCGGGCTGATCTCGACGCTGAACATGCTCTCGATCTCGCTGTTTTCCTTTGTTTTTTTAAAAGAGAGGATCAATCGGTTCCAGATCGGCTGCATGGTGTTTTTGCTCGCCGGCGTGCTGCTTGTCTTGTCCAAAGGCAACGCCGACTACCTGCTTACCTTGCAGTTCAACACGGGGGATTGGTGGATGCTGGCTGCCGTTGGCGTGTGGGGGGTGTATTCCATTTGCAGCAAGTGGGCCTTGACCATGACGACTCCGATGATGTCCATTCTCTACTCGGCTGTTTTCGGGCTGGTGATCCTGCTGCCGTTTAACCTGGATGATTTTACCATATTCAATCCGAACGCGTCTTTCGTCGGCTCTCTGCTGTACACCGGCGTGATTTCCACCGTCGTGTGCATGGTGCTGTGGAACATCGGGGTGCAAAAGCTGGGCGCCACTACGTCAGGCATCTTCCTCAACTTCAATCCGATCTTCACGTCGCTTTTGGCCTTTTTATTCCTCGGGGAACAACTGACGTGGATGCAAGGAGTGGGCGGCATTATGGTGATTGCCGGATGTTTTTTGTTCTCCTCCGGGAAAGCAACAGGCAGCGCGACAAAACCGTCCGCTGCCGGAGAGGCGTGAACGCGAGAAGACCGTCCCTGACAGGAACAGCCAAAAAACAGGCAGTCGGCTTCTCTCGAACCAACTGCCATTTTTGCTTGATGCTTGAACGCTTTTTACGGGTTTTCGTAGTTTTTTAGCGGCATGCCCACATATTCCCGGAAGGAGCGAATCCGCTCCCCCTCGAATTCAAAAACGATGGAAAGCTCATTGCGGAAAGGTTTGCCGTTCAGCAATCCTTCCGAGCGAAATACGACCATCCCGTAGTTCTCATTCTCCAGCTCGATCAGCGAAGCGAGGCTCATCTGAAACACAGAGCGTTCAAACCTGACTACTTCCTCGAACCGCTCCCGGCCCTCCTGCTTCTGATTCCACCCATCCAGCGGGAGCGGAACGAAGAAATGAAAGTCATCCGTCACCTTGTCAAGGAAATCACCTGTATCGCCTGTTTCCAGCGCACATCTGAAAGTGTCAAACGCTTCACGGGTTTTCATCCTGACCAACCTCCTTTTATGGTGTGACCCTGCTTCGTTTTTTGCATCCGCGTGCAAGGTCTTCACTGGATGAGCTTGCGCTGGCTGGAAATCGTCCCAAGGTGGATTCCTTCGTGAACCAGGGCAAAGTTGAACAGCTCGCCTGCGGTATCGAATGAGAAAGGCCCCATGACATACGGTGCTTTCCATGGTACATCCAGCCTCTCAGGCGTCAACTCGGATAGACGGGAAAGCTGCAATGTTAGCAAGGAGAGCAATTCTTCCTTGCTCGGGGGAGCTATCGTCCATGCAGACGGTTTTGTACCGGAAGCAAACAGCCCTTCATACTGTTCCGGAATCAAGGACGGAGTATCGAAACAAAGCGTGGAGTACCGATCCATCCAATAGATCATATGCCCGACATTCCAGCGGATTGTGTTAGGGAAGCCCTTCGGCTGTACATCGAACTGTTCCTCGGGAATGCCTTCAACCTGACCAATAACAATGTGCCGAAGTACCTTACTGGTGTGGATCATGGATTGACTCATAGATCTTTGCCTCCTCTTTTTGGCTGTTGCTCTCTTCCATGCAAGTGTAACTCTCCCCGAAACGCGCAACAATCACACGATTCCGATGCTTTGGATCGGTCTCGCTAATCGCTCGCTGCTCCCTTCGTGCAAATCCTCCGTATCTTCGCTATACTGGAGGGAAGGAAAGTCATCGTTTTCCACGCTGCACAAAAAATGGATAAAGGAGCCTGGGAATGGAACTTAGACAGCTCCAGTATTTTGCTGCCATATGCAAGGAGATGCACTTCTCCAAAGCGGCCGAAACTCTCTGTACGACGCAGTCGAACCTCAGCCAGCAAATCAAGTTTTTGGAAAACGAGCTGGGCATCCCGCTGTTTGACCGGATAGGCAGACGCATTGCTTTAACGGAGGCAGGACAGATTCTTTTGGAGCAGAGCAAGATGATCTTCGAGCGCGTCGACTATATTCAAAGGGCCATCGCAGATTTACAGAAAGGAAATGGCGGAAAGCTGGACATCGGGATTCTTCCCGGCGACGGGGATCTTTTGTTCGATGCCCTGCTGATCGACTTTCATCGGTCGTACCCGAATCTGTCGATAAAGGTCACGGAGTCGACGGATGTGTACGAACAGGTTCTGGACGGTAGTCGGGACCTCGGCGTTACCACCACACCTGCCAAACCCGATGACCGCATCGCCGTTATCCCACTGTTCCATGAGGAGTTCGTCTTGGCCGTCCGCCCGGACCACCCCGCTGCCAAAGCAAAGGCCATTCCTTTCGAGCAACTCCAAAATATGAAGCTGGTCATGTTCGGGCCGGAGCACCAAATTTCCAAGGTCATAACCGCCTGCTGCCAGCAAAAGGGCATCACCATTCAAAGCCCGATCGTAACCTCCACCCTTTCCACATTGTTATCCTTGGTCGAACAAGGCGTGGGAGCTTGCATTCTCCCCCGTCTGCTAGTGGATAATCTCCATCGCGACCAGATCACCACCGTCACCCTGTTGAATCCTACACCAAGCCAAGATATTTGTATCCTCTACCATGCAGATCGTTTTATGGGCATGGCAGCCAAATTATTCATCGAGGAATTGCAGTCTTATATTCAGCGCGTCATGGAGCACAGCAACCGCTCGTACGGCTGAACGCATCGACCGCACACAAGCCCGGCTTTTGTTCTCCGGGCTTTTTGCATGATGCCATTCGTAAGGAAAAAACCTCATCCAACAGCGATGAGGTTCATTGCGAGGCGATTTCGTCATTGGTTCGCGTTCCCGATTATGTCTCGGTCATGATCCCGCCATTCACATGCAAAACCTGACCGGTCACATACCCGGAGTCATCCGAAGCCAAATATACATAAGTCGGCGCCAGTTCAAAAGGCTGTCCGGCACGCTTCATCGGTGTTTCTGTGCCAAACGTCTTCACGTAGTCGGCCGAATAGCTGGAAACGATGAGCGGGGTCCAGATCGGTCCTGGTGCTACCGAGTTCACACGAATGCCATGGCTGACCAGTTGGAGCGACAAGGAACGCGTAAAGGAGACAACGGCACCTTTGGTAGAAGAATAATCCAAAAGCAAAGGGGCACCCGCATAGGCTGTAACAGAAGCGGTAGTGATGATCGAGCTTCCGGGCTGCAAGTACGGCAACGCCGCTTTCGTTATCCAAAAATGCGGAAAAATATTGGTTTGGTACGTATTCAGCAGCTGTTCTGTGGTAATATCGAGGATGCTTTTCTGCGGGAACTGCACGGCTTGATTCAGCACGAGCACATCGAGCCTTCCATAAGCGTCAACGGTTCGCTGGACCATCTCGCTGCACCATGTTTCGTCCCGCAAATCCCCGGGCAACAGGAAGCAGCGACTACCGTAGCCCTCTACTACTTGCCTTGTTTCTTCGGCATCTACATGCTCATCGAGATAGGCAATCGCCACATCGGCCCCTTCCTTGGCAAAGGCAACAGCGACAGCCCGGCCAATCCCGCTGTCCCCGCCCGTAATCAGGGCAGTCTTGCCTTGCAATTTACCGCTGCCGATATAGGCGGAATAGTCGTAAATCGGGCTTGGGACCATGAGATATTCAAATCCGGGCTGCCTGTCCTGATGTTGGGGCGGAAAGGTGATCGGCGTTTCCTGGCAAGTTGTTTCATACCGGTAATACGGGTACTTCGGATACAAACAAAACCCTCCGTTTCGTGCGATATCAACCAGGATATTCGCCCGGGGAGGGAGGGGTTCAAAAAAAGATATCGGAAATCATCAGGGGACGTGAAAGGGATAATGGCCGCTATCTTGTGACAGACTGCCTTTGACCATCTCTCCCGCCGCTTGACCCGAAACCGACTTGTCCATCGATTCCTTTTACCCGCCCGGACCAAAAAGACCAAGCGCAATGCAAGCAAATCCAATCGCGGCAATGATGTTCATCCGCTTAAAAATGCGTTTGGCTTCATCCTTCTTCTGCTGGGCATCCTTTCTCATCCCTACGAACGCCATCACAATCGCAACGAAAACGGCAATGAACCCAATTGGCAATAACAGTACAAAAGACACGCTGCTTCCTCATTTCCTTATCGTTTGCGGCCTCTTCGCATCTCGCTGCCTGCACCATTGTACCATGAACCATCCGGTAAGGAAATTCCGTCCCGGCTGGCACTTCGAGTTAAGTCCATCTCATTGCGGAGAACATTCATTCACCTTCACTTGCTTAGACAATTTTCAACCTGGCAATCTTCTGTTGTTTCATGGTGAAATAATAATCAAGCGCCAGTGGGCTTCCGTCAAAGTTTCCGGAAATGGTAGCAGTGACAACGATTTCCCCGTCTTTTTCTGCGGCATTTGTCACCTCCGTTTGAATCAGCAAGCTCTTGTTTGTCCCTACAATATGCGATTCGATCGCAGAAGGTCCGTGATAAGCCAATCCTTCATCATAGAGTATGGCATCTTCTGTAAAGCACTTGGCAAGCAGGTTGCCATCATAAGAGTTGGATGCCTGAAAGTACGTTTCAATCGCTTCCGGTAATGGTACATTCATTGTTGTGATTCTCCTTCGTTTTGTTTTTGAAAGGATATTAGATGGTTCGGACAACTCCGCCGTCAATCGTATGCTCCGCCCCGATAATATAAGACGCACGGTCAGATACCAGGAAAGCGACAAGCTCGGCTACTTCCTCCGGTCGGGCGGTTCGTCCGATGGGAATACCGCCAAGGGCATCCATTAACTCCTGACGGGCACCGGCATAATCCGTTCCGGATCTTTGCGCGATACTCCTGATCTGGCCTTTCGCGCCCTCTGTTTCCGTGAATCCGGGTGCAACGGTGTTGACGCGGATTCCTTTTGACGCTACTTCCGTTGCAAGGTTTTTGCTGTAATTCGTCAAAGCCGCTTTTGCTGCTGAATAGGCCATCGTGGTACTACCCGGCATCCGCCGCTGGATCGATGTGATATGGACGATCACCCCATAGCCTTGTTTCAGCATTGCCGGCAATAATCCCCGATCCAGCCGGACAGCCGCGAACAAATTCGTCTCAAATACCAACGGCCAATCCGCGTCGCTTTGTGCGAGCGCTCCGCCGATTGGGGCAGGCGAGCCGCCGACATTGTTTACCAAAATATCAACGCCCCCAAACCGTTCCAGAATCTCGTTGACAATTTTGGTTGTTCCCTCCGGTGATATCGGCTTGAATAAATAAATCCGAACCTTTTCGTTCATCCGGTGTGCTTCGCGCAGTAGTAATCACCGTTGCGCCCGCGCCAGCAAGGCGTTTTACAATCGCTTCGCCAATTCCGCCCTTCGTTCCACCTGTGACCAGGACGCGCTTACCATGAAATTCCTGATGATACCATGACTGATCCGTGAAAGTTTTCATTACTTCCTCCTGATGTTTAGAATGGATATGGCTGTCTGCCACTACCTCTCCACTATACCCGCTATAACCTGACGACATCGGGTCAAGTTATCCCTTGTCCATTTTTGTATTTCCGGATCATTTTATGTAATTTGTCTTTGATCGCTTCACGAACCTCTTGCGGAGCCAGCACTTCCATATCGTCTCCAAAGGAAAGGATATAGTGAAACAGCCATTTGCTTTCCGGTAAAGAGGTCACGACCGTAAAAGAGCCATCTGGATGTCTCGTTATTTCGTTTTCGTCAAATTCATCATACACGCGGTAAGCGCCTTGAGGGGCAATCTTCACATGCACGTTCATCCACTTTTGCGAGCTCTGCTCGTTTTTTTCTACTGAAAGTCCTTCCGATAGGCTCTCTGTAAACAATTCCTGCGTTATCTCGATATGGGACATGCGTGAAATTTTGAAAGTCCTATATTCGTTTTTGGTTAGGCAGAACCCTTGGAGATACCATGCTTGACCCTTGAATTTGAGCTTGATGGGGGCAATCTTTCGGATGCTTTTCTCCCCAGAAGAATTAAAATAAGTAAACGCAATCATTTGCTGGTTCAGTATGGCATTTTTCAGGATAGTAAATTTCCTTTTTTTCTTTTCGTCGCTCCCCCAAGGCGACAAATCGACTTCAATCCAATTGGTCTTGCTTTTATGAAACAAACTGCTTAATTTGGAAAGCACCCTGTTCGTTTCGGGATTTTGCGTTACGGTCAAGCTCTGCAAAGCAAACAAGATTTCATTTTGTTCCTCTTCTGAAAGCACGGATTTATTGAGGACATACTCATCCAATAAGGATATGCCGCCGCCTTTTCCCTGGCTTGTATAAACGGGGATGCCTGCCGAAGATAATATTTCGATATCTCGATAAATCGTTCTGACCGATACCTCGAATCGCTCGGCCAGCTCTTTGGCTGTAGTCGTTTTTTTATGCAAAAGAATGTAGACAATTTCAAAAAGCCGATTGATTTGCATGGTCATCACCTCGCGTGCATGATACCTGTTATAACTTGACAATAGCGTGGCAGGTTATAGGGGAGAATTGCAATGGTATCGTTTCTATCTATGTTGGTTGCGCATTTGTTTGCAAAGGTATTGGTAGCGGAGCTTGGAACGGCATGGAGGGCAGGTGTATGGGCACTTGCCCGTTTTTGAGATGTTCCCTTGCGGCACGCTCCCGGCCTTTCGCTTTGAGCGTGTCCATTGTGGAAAGCGGTCTGTAAGCTCTGCTTCCTTTTGCACGAACTGCCCGCATTCCGTTAGGCCGGTTTCCTGCCAATATTGTAATGCCGCCCCTATCAGCCCGATTCGAGTCGCTTTGTTATAATAAGTATAAACAGTAATTGTTGGGGAGCTGTATATGGATAATTTAATCATTGAACCAAAGAAAGGCATTGGCAACATACGACTTGGTATGACTAAAGCTGAAGTGGATGAGTGCCTAAATTCTATACTGATAAATACGAGATCACCCATGAGCAAAATCCACAAAGATACCACATGAAAGGCTTTGTTTCACATTGCTTCACTTTTGAGTATGACTCCGATGGGAAGGTTAGCAGTATTTCCATTTCGTCTTCTCTAAAAGAAGTGCTTTGCTGCTTATTTCAGGGGATGGATGTATTCCAGACAAAAGCGGAAGAACTAGTCGAAAAAATTGATCGGATTTCAAAATATGAGCGAGACCATCCAGAGCTGGGGTGGACTTACGACTACCCCGAATTGGGCCTGTCTTTTTGAAGATCAAATATACGCAGGGAAACGGATATGCAAGCAGATTGGTTTAAACAAATGTCCCCAGAGAATCCTTTATTTTGGACAAGTATTCCCAATTCTATACACGAATTTTTGACAATATCGGAATATTGGACAATCCATGCTCAGCTTCGATGACCAAGGCCTGGTCAGAGCCGCGCTAGACGGTACCATAAAACGGGGCGACGTTATCCGCCGATAGCATGGCCTTGTGTAGTGTAGCGCTACATCTCCCCCGGCGTCGCGCAGGGGTCCTCCAGTGTGCAGTGTGCTGAATGATATTTTGGAACCAAGGGAATTTTGTGACGATTTGAAAATGAAATGGGAAAGGAGAGGGGGAATGGACATTGGAGAATCTTTCGTTGAGCTGCCGCGTGTGACGTCAACACATTCGCGCGTTACGTACAGCAACTTGATCCAAATCGCGGATAACCTGGACTTCCGGAATCCTATTTTTCACAGGAAGGCGAAGCGCAATCGCTCATTGGGTAGCGAGCAAGCGTTTGTTGTCGAATTGGCGCTGGCAGACGCGGCGTTTCGAAATCGGTTAAAACATTATATAATCGGGGGCGCACAGTGGTTCTTGTACACGGCGGACTACATGGACAGGTACTAAAAAGAGGCCCGCCTCTGCTTATTGCGGAGACGGGTTTACGATCAGGCAAAAGTCGTATACTTAACTTTCCATTTCTTTATGGCTTTGGACGCAAAAAGAAAATAAATGCCGAGAGTAATGATGCATAAAAGCCAAATTTTGAGCCAGAGTCTAAATAACCCAGTTCCATTAAAATGAAGTCGTTTTCCCTGGATGACCGTGTACTGGACTTCCCATCTGATGAGCTTGACCACTGCCAACGGGTAGCAGAGACCAATCGTGCAGATCATAATGATTGCCGCAAAGATTTTCAATAAAATGCCCTCAACAATATTTTACATTCGAACAATTTTCCTTCAATTAAAATGAAAAAGCCTCGCTAGCGATTGCAGCGAAGCTTTTTATGAATTGGGTTCCCCTGAAAAAACGGATCGAAATTGGAAGTCATGGAGCAAAAACAAGTGCCACTTGTTTTTGCTCCATGACTTCGACATTCTGTCCAGTAATTCCTTCTGCATCCCAATAATTATTTTTCAGAAAAAGCAGGGTATCTCCCCTACTTTTTCCCAAAAGTATAGCCCCTGTCCTATCAATGGATTCACCTTGGTGTCCATGATAGTTGGTGACAGGGTGTCCAGTAAAAAACAACTGGAGAAGTATTATTATTTTAAGTTCGATGAGTGGCATTTATGCGTTGTTTAAAACAAAAAATTTAAGTCATAACCACCGGCTTAGCCGGTGGCTTCCATTAGCCCTATAAGGGCATGTTACAAGCAAGCGCCTCAAAGGCGC